>NZ_NQMK01000006.1:0-221170 GCF_003788685.1 Pusillimonas sp. NJUB218 | reverse complement strand
ACCATCATCGCCTGCTGGCTCCCATCGGGTATATTCCACCGGCAGAGGCTGAAGAAAACTATTACCGACAGCTGACTGAAAAGGTCGCCGTCGAGGTCTAACTTAAACCAACCGGCCTCCACGAAAACCGGGGCGCTTCAAACAGCGCTAGACCAAAAGTGACGAATGTCAGTAATAGCCAAATAATCAGGTGGCCCAGAACGTCAAAGGCACCCAGCTCGGATTTCAGCTGAAGGTTTTGGAATGTTGGCGACGCATTTCCGAAGAAGGTTTGGCGTGACTGGTTTGTCGACGCTTCGGATTGAGGCTGGCTGAGTTCCTGTTGTGACACGTATGCTCCTGCTGAGGTGGTGGTAATGGGTTATCCCTGGGTTAATTAATCCCGCAGGCACATAATCTAAAGCACCAGTCCTATGACGATCGCGGTGGCCTGAGCGGCAAATTTACGCCCGGTGATGCTTTGCTTGTCGATCAATCTTATATCATCCCCTAATAAAATTTAATTTTCATTACGTTTAGGGTGAGAATTAGCGTTTCAAAGTTTTCTAGGCGGGCGTGGGTAGCAGATTTCATATTCGGCCATTACAAAGCAAAGTGCTTAACTTTTTAAGAAGCGAAATGCTTATATTCGTTAAGCGAATCGTTCTATATCCACTTATGAAATTTCTCGAATTCGTGATGCCTACGTGAGTCACCGCGCGGGGCCGGGTGGTGGTAACAACGTGACAACGATGCAATATTTTGCAAGTAAGTTATCCAACGTTATGTTACATTTCGCCCGGCCATTTGATGCCGCAAATAATCTTTCTAATAATGTGAGTAATTTATGCATAAAGTTCGTGCGTTTGTATTTTCAGCTTTCGTAGGAATCGCTGCTTTCGCTTCAGGGTCAGCAATCGCTGCAGACAAAAACGTGACAATCGTCAACGGCACAAAAACGACGATGGTGGCGATTTATGCTTCCACCGTTGGCGCCTCTACTTGGGAAGAAGATATTCTGGGTGAGGACGTGTTGGGTCCTGGCGAGTCCGTGGAAATCAATATGGACGATGGTAGCGGCAAGTGCATGTTCGATGTAAAGGCTGAGTTCAAGGATGGAACCGAGACAATTCGCGCAGATTTGAACGTTTGCAAGGTAGGCGAGTTAACGTTTACAGAGTAAGCGTTGTCTTCGTTGCAGTGCAACGTACCGCCTCCGGGCGGTTTTTTATTGTCCAGATCAAAAGCACCATATGCCTTCCTGTGAGTCGTCGAAACACGGCGCCAAAACTTTGATTTGTGTTGGTTCAAAACTAAGACGGGCTTTATTCGTCGATATGGCCTATGCTGGTGGGTTGGCGAGGGCAAATGTGCATTCGCCGCATGATCATGAGGTATTGAAATGGATACGAAAGACAAAGCACCCGAGAAAGCGAAGCCAGTCGCCGCGAAACCTGCTCTGAAACAGGCTCGTTGGCCCGGGCAGGGGACTGGTGGTGGTATTAAGAGTGCGAAGTCAGGGCACGATCGAAAGACCGCGGGCCGGGGTGCCGCGCGAGGCAGGTGAGCCTTCAGGCGGGTAGTTGCTTCTCTGGTGTCTTTATCGAGGTTTGCCTGCTTGGTGGCGCTGCGTTTTTGACCGGCAGAAATGAGCCCATATCGACCACGCCAACGTAATTCGCCGTGTCGCTAGCATCTTTTTTGGTTTTCATAGGGTTATCCATTGGGTTATTCACAGCTTGTGTGGATAAGTTCCTTGTTTGAAGGGCGTATCGGGGCCTGTGCCTTGCGCGACGTAAAATGGCTGTATGACTTTGCAACCAGCAATTTCTCTACCTTGGCGAGTGCGTGAGCTTACGGCTGCCGATGTGCCCGGCGTGCAGCAAGTGCAAGCTGTGTGTTACGGCGACGAGTTTATTGAAAGTCGTGAAGTCTTTGCGCGTCGCCTGTCTGTTGCACATCAGTGCTCGATCGGTTTGGTGCGCGATGGTGATGTCGGGCTGCATGCCTATGCAGTCGCTTACTGGTCTGTCTTAGAAAAGGTCACGCCGCTGAACGGCGACTTTACCGAGCCGGAGCACATTGAACAATTGCTTTATTTGCACGATGTGTCTGTACTGCCGTTGCTATCCGGGCAGGGCGTCGCACGCTATCTGATCGAGACTCTTCTGGCGCAAGCAAGTGCTCGTGGCATTGCGCAAGCGGCGCTTGTTTCGGTGCAGGGCTCGCAAGGCTATTGGGAGCGCTTGGGTTTTCAGCCCTACGCGTTGCACGACCCAAGGCAGCAAGCTAACTTGGCTACTTACGGCCCGGACGCGATTTACATGCTGCGAACGGCACCAAGACAAACTTGCTGAAGCCGCGCCCGAACACGTGGGACGCGGCCTAAGTCACCTAGCTTTGTGGGGAAACGCCGTTGCCCAGAACGCCCGACACCATTTCTGCGAAGCCTTCCGCATTGCCGTAAAAGCGTTCGTGGGGCAATCGTTCGAAACCCTGATCAACTTGCGCAACGAATGTCGGATAGCCGCGCGCGCCGACGTCGTGCATCAGTCTGTGCGTGCTTTCCAGATGTTTGGCCAGCGCGCCCTTATTCGTCTCTTCAAACGCCGCGGTAAACCGTGCCGTGTCCAGACCAATGGATTCGGCTACCCGGGCGATTGTCGGTATTTCTACGATGCGCATGCCGTCGCGGTAGTGGGCTCGCTGTAGTGCTTTTAGCATCGGCAGACTGCTACCTGGCTTGATGGCATTGGCCGCCAATACACCGCGAATCGGCAGGGCTGAGTCGTATATCGTTTCTGGATCGTTCAGCAGACCATTCAGATAGGCTTGACCAAATACTTGACCGGTCATTTCTCCAATACGGGCATCAGCGATCCGGATGTGGTCACGCGTGGCGACGGGTAGGTGAGTCCTGGCGAACAGCCCGCCTGCGTGTAGCTCGATTTCAAATTGGCCGGCTGCGCGACTGGCTGCCGCTTCCACCAACGCTTCTGCGGCGTAGCACCACCCGCAAAGGGGGTCATAAATGTAATGAAGTACTTTTTTCATTGTTAGTCTCTGTGGTTTAGTAACCCACCGTGAAACGGCTGCGTGAATGCGCTGGCTGTTCCAGTTCATCCATCATTGCAACGGCGTAGTCTGCAAGGGAAATATGGCTCTTGCCGCTCTCATCGGTTAGTAACTGGTCTTTGCCGAGGCGGAACTTGCCGGTGCGCTCACCAGGCTCGATGTGAGCCGATGGCGCCAATACAGTCCAGTCTAGCTCGTCCTCAGCGCGTAGCAGGTTCAGCGCCTGGCGCGCCCCCTCTGCGGTCCCTTTCCATTGGACTGGAAATTCTGGTGTGTCGATAAGCTGGACACCTGGCGCAACTTCCAGACCGCCCGCGCCACCGACGACCAATAGTCGGGGAACACCCGCTGCCTTGGCCGCTGAAATGATGGAATGCATACCCTTGACGTAATAGCCGAGCACATCAGTTTGCGCATGGCCGCTGAATGCGCTGATAACGGCATCGTGGCCCTTAAGTTTATCGGTCAAGCTGTCTTGCATCATGACATCAACCTGCGATGCAGTCACTTTGTCGGAGGCGGGGACTTTACTCGGGGTCGACACGAGCGCGGTAATTTCGTGGCCGCGTGTGACTGCTTCCTGTAGCAACGCCGAGCCGACAAAGCCGGTAGCACCAATAATTGCAATTTTCATCATGTTTCTCCGTCTTAATAATCAGGGATGGCGGCGATTCAGCCTGCCGATGTGAAGCATCATCACATAATCCATTGAATAGAAATACGGATCAATTCATAATTTACTTTTATAGCTTTCTTAAAAATCAGGTGATTTATGGCGCTCCCGGGAAAAATTGATCTGAATGACCTGTTAGTGTTCGAGGCTGTAGCGCAGACGGGTGGATTCACCGCCGCTGCCGCGCGCCTTGGCGTTGCGACGGCTAAAGTCAGCGTTGAAATCGGGCGGCTTGAATCCAAATTAGGCGTTGCACTCTTTAGCCGTACTACCCGAAAGGTGGCCTTGACCGACGCTGGGCAGACACTGTACGAAGAATGCCGGCCATTACTGCATGAGCTGATAGAAGCCATTGAGCGCGCCGGATCCGGAAAAGAGGATCTTTCGGGCACGCTTCGAATCAGCAGCACAGTCGATCATACGGCGTTGATACTGGCCCCTGCCTTAGCGCCATTTGCACATCGCCATCCTCATCTCACCATCGACCTGCGCACGAGCGACCGCGTTACCGATTTGATCGAGGAGGGGATAGACGTCGCTATTCGTCTTGGCTGGCTTGCGGACTCCTCGTTTCGCGCAGTGAAACTTGGTGAGTTTGAGCAGTATGTTGTTGCGTCGCCAGCCTACCTGCAGCGTGTCAAGCCCCCGAATACGCCGGAGGATCTGTTGTGTTTCGATTGGGTGGCACTGACGTTGCTTCCAACGCCTTTTACGTGGAAGTTCTATGGCAACACGGGTGAAGCGAAAACCATCCACATCAAGTCGCGCTTCCGAGTCGACTCGCCTGGCGCACTGCGTTCGCTACTCCAGCAGCATGTTGGTGTTTCGGTACTGGACCAGTTCAATGCGCAGGAGGGCATTGGCTCGAATCGGTTGGTTCGTCTGCTTCCGGAATGGTCTTTGCCGTCTGGAGGCATTTATGCGGTGTATCCCCCGGGGCGACAGGTATCGGCAAAAGTCCGCAGCTTTATCGACTTTTATCGGCAATACCTGGAAGAGCTAAAGCCCGCGCCAAAGTCTATTTAGCCAGATACGCAATGTAGAAAGCGGGCTAGAAATCGTCATTAAGCTGAATTAGATTTTATGCAAAATAATTTGTATTGCAAACTAGTTGGGCATAGAATTATCAGATGACGTCCTCTTCCTCTTCCTCTTCGCGCAAACGCTTTGGTTTCCAATTTGTCGAACTCGCAAGACGCTGGCGGCGCGCGCTCGACTCCAGGCTGGCACAGGCCGGTCTGACCGATGCGACCTGGGCGCCGCTGATGCACCTGCACGAATCCGGCGATGGCATTCAGCAGAAAGAGCTTGCTGTCCGGGTTGGCCTCGACGGTTCGAGCCTGGTTCGGCTGCTCGATATCCTCTGCACCCAGGGGCTGATCGAAAGACGAGAAGACCCCCATGACCGTCGTGCCAAGCGCATTTTCCTCACGCCTGACGGTCGTCGGGCAATCCGCGATATCCAGCGGGTGCTGACGAAAATCGAGCTGGAAATGTTGGCCGACGTCAGTGACGCTGATATTGCAATACTCAGCGATGCCTTCGCAAAAATCAGTGTGCGTGTTCAGAGCGTTCTGGACGCGCAACAGGAGCCAAGGTGAGCGGGCTGACCAACGCCATGGCCCGGTGGGGCTTTGACCTATCGCGGCTGGGCTTTTATTTGCGTACTGCGGTGGCTTGCTGCCTGGCTGTGTTCATTGCCTGGATGCTGGGCCTGGAGCATCCTCAATGGTCAGGCATGACGGTTTGGGTGGCTTCACAATCGACGCGCGGGCATCTGATCGAGAAGGGCCTGTTTCGCGTTGCCGGCACGATAATCGGCGCTCTGGTCGGTATGGCGCTGGTGGCTCTGGCTAATGGTCAGGTATTGATCCTGGTCGCTGGTTTGGCTATGTGGAGCGCAGTGTGCGTCGGCATTGGTAATGTGCAGCGCGGCTTCGTGTCTTATGGAACGATACTCGCGGGTTATTCCGCTGCCATGGTGGCGTTGCTGGGCTCCCCACATCCGGAAAGCATCATTGCACTGGGCGCGGATCGAATGCTGACAGTACTGACAGGCGTAGCGGTTGCCTTGCTTGCCGGTTGGTTCTTTGCTCGCCGTTCTTCCGAGGACCTGTTGGCCGATAGCCTGCGCCAACTCTCCGGGCGATTGCTTCGACACGTTGCGTCTCGCTTGCGCGGTAGTTCAGGCTCAAGTACCACCGATGAACATACATTGCTTGCAGAGGTCGCGATGGTCGAAGAGTCGCTCGACATGCAAGGTGCGGGCTCGTGGCGCTCGAAGCGCTCGATACATGCCTTTCGCGCGCTTCTCTCCAGCCATGTATCGGTACTGCTCTGGCTTAAAGCGACGCAGGAATTAAAGGCAAACGACGACTTGGCATTGCGCCTGGAGCAGGCGGCGCAAACGCTGGAAACCGGTGGCGCTTTCAGGGTAGTCCGAGACGCTCTCAGTCCACCTGACGATTCTCCTGAACAGCTCTTGATGCAAATTCGTCCGTTGATTGAAAGGCTTGCAGCCCTATTGCCAGACGGGCGTCAGGTTCAGGACGATAGCCCGACGACCTCAAGACGAGCGCATCTGGTCGTATTGCATCGGGACTGGGTAGGCGCCCGCCACGCGTTGCTACGCGCCGGCGGGGCTATGTTGCTCATTGGTGTTTTCTGGTGGTGGACTGGCTGGAATGAGGCGGCCTACATGTTGCTCGGCACGTCGGTCATGATCACGCTGTTTTCCACGTTCGACAATCCGGCCAGGACCATGCACGCGGTTATCGCGGGTCAGGTCATGGGTGTTGCTGGTGCTCTGGCCTGTCGCTGGTTGGCGTGGCCACTCGCCTCCAGCGAGGCGCAACTTCTCATCATGATGGTGCCGTTCATCTTGCTGGGTGCATTTGTTATCTCACATCGTCGAACGATGGCAAGCGGCTTTGACTACAACATGGTGATGCTTTTGCTGTTGCAACCCGCTTATCCGCTCGCTGACAACCTGCGACTATCGTTGGCGACCGCTGTCGCTGTGCTGTGCGCGCCGCTGTTTGCGTTTGTAGCGTACCGGCTTGTTTATCCGACAGATGCCCGGCGTCGGATGCAAACGCTGATGCACATGATGGTGCAGGAACTACAGAACCTGGCGGGGGCATCGAATGCATCTAAGCGTCGCAACATCTGGCGGGCACGTTTGTATCATCGTTTAATGCGCCTGGTGGCATGGGGGACCAGGAACGGCTACCCCAATGTGCCTGCAATTGAGGGGGGCGTTGCGGTGCTGACCCTTGGTAATGCCATCTTTCTCGCGCGTGAAATGCTTGAGCGACCGTCGTCAACACAGCGTCTTAGGCGCCGTCTGCGCGCATTGCTCAAGCGGATATCTCGCCTTAGCCATAACCCTGAGCGCGTTGTGCCTGCGTTGAGACGCACGGCTGCAGTCTTGTTACCTCAGGCGCCAAATGAGGCTATTCTGTTTGAACGAGCGAGTCAGCAACTGGCAGACAATTTGCCATTTTTTCAGCAAAAGTGATCAAAGATGAAATCGTCCTACTATCAGATGAACCCAACGGGGTCGACCATTAATGAAGGCTCGGGCGAAGCTGGATTCAGCCGGCGTCAATTCATCAAGTATTCGTTTGGTTTTGCCGCTGGGTTCTGTTTTGGGGCTGTCCCCAAGGCCTTCGCAGCAAGTGGCGGCAATACTTCGCTTCAACGCTACCCTATCGACGCTGGCAAGGTTAAGAAAACGACCGATCAAATGCTGGCCTTCGACGTCAAGGCGGCGCCTGTTTCATCGTTGAAGTCGAGTGTCGGCCTGCACCCAACCGAGTTAAGCCAGGTGCAGGACTACGATATGTTCGGGTATGGCCAATACCAGATGGGCAATGGCCTTCCCGTGGTGTCGCGCTACGATTTACTGAGCCGTGCTGCTGGCTACACGGCACCCAAAAAACGCGCCAAGCTGGCCAGTTTTTTTGCCATAACTGACGTACACATCACAGATAAAGAAGCACCTAACCAACTTATTTACATTCAGCAGGCTGACTCTGTACACGGCAGTCGGATGACATCGATTTATTCGCCGGTAATTTCGTACACCACGCAAATGCTCGATGCCACCATCCAGACCGTCAATGCCTTGCACGATCAAAGCCCCTTCGATTTCGGCATTTCGTTGGGTGACGTTTGCGACAGTGCGCGCTACAACGAAGTACGTATGTATATTGACGTGATCGATGGAAAGTCGATTACGCCTAGCTCGGGAGCGCACCTGGGGGCCGATACGGTCGACTATCAGAAGCCTTTTCAGGCAGCCGGCTTGAATCCATCGATTCCGTGGTACCAGGTATTAGGTAACCATGATCACTTTTTCATTGGCTCGGTGCCCGTCGATGCTGACCCGAGCCTTGGCATTCGCGAAAGCTATGTTAGCGATCAGGTTTGGGCGGTTGGCGATGTACTGATACCCAACGCAGCAAAGTCCAAGCCAATGGCGTTGCCGCCCGTCATTTATGACATCCAGGCCAGTATCGCGGGTACTTCACCGGTAACACTGAACGACCCTGTTACGGGCATTGCAGGCAACACCTTTTACATGGGTGTGGTTGATGGCTCCAGCCCCTACGGGGCTATCAAGTATGCGGGCAAGAAGGAAGATTTTGCTTCGCCCCCTAAGGTCGCCGCAGATCCCAACCGGCGCGCTTTGCTTCGAAGCGAGTGGATTGACGAATTCTTCAATACCACCACGCAACCCAAAGGTCACGGGTTTGGTCTAGTGCCCGAAGCCTTACGTAGCAGCCAGGACGGTTTTGCCTGTTATAGCTTTGTGCCCCGGCCTGAAATTCCGTTGAAGGTTATTGTGTTGGATAACACACAGTTGGAAACTGACGGATCACGCGATATTCATGGCCATGGTTTTCTTGATGAGGTTCGTTGGCGGTGGTTGCAGGATGAACTCGATGCGGGCCAAGTTAATAATCAGTTGATGGTTATTGCGGCACATATTCCTATTGCTGTCGCTGCCAGCGGTAGTTTGATGGAATGGTGGAATCCCAAAGGGCAAAACACGCCGCAACAGAATGACCCCAACGCCGTTATCGACAATGCGGTGACCTTACCCGAGCTCATCAAAAAACTACAAGATACGCCTAATCTGGTGATGTGGATGGCCGGGCATCGTCACCTGAACACGGTCAAGGCTTTGCCCGCGTATGGCGATGCGGGACAATTGGTGCCAGAGAAAAGTTTTTGGCAGGTCGAAACCTCATCTCTGCAGCATTTTCCGCAGCAATTTCGTACCTTCGATATCTATTTCAACTCAGACGGCACGGTCTCTATCAGTGCGATTAATGTCGACCCGGAAGTCGCTGATGGAACCCCGGCGGCAACGTCACGCAAGTATGCCATTGCCGAGCACCAGATTTGTCAGACACCGTTGCGTAGCAACGCGCCGAATTTGCAATATTTCCCCGGAACCACGCTCAAGGTCGACAGCGTAGACCCTACGCGTGCGCAGGATGGCAGCCTTGATCCGAGCATTCAATACGGTGATGTGGAAGGGGTGCCTTACTGCGCGTCGTACAACGCCGAACTGTTCAAGCAGCTCACCCCCAAAATGATTGAGGTCATGAACAGGCTCGTTTGATTAACCGGCGTCGTCCGTATCGAAAAATTGCACGCCGCGAGTGGGCGCTTTTTTTGCGCGGTACATTGCGGTGTCAGCAGCGTTCAGCAGTACTTCTGCCGATATTTTTGTGCGTTCGAACAGGTGTATGCCAATACTGGCTGATATCGAGCAGGTAACTGGCAGGTGGGTTTCGTCGTTAAAAATGTGCTCGTAAGGCTCCGCCAGTATTTCATGCAGCGTGTTGCCGATTTGGCTGGCTTGTTCTTTCGCACACGTCGCATCTTCGCTTAGGCCCTGAAGCAACACGACGAATTCGTCGCCGCCCAATCGGGCGACCAGGTCGCTTGCACGCACCACTTCGCGCAGGCGTTGTGCCACCGCTATCAAGACTTGATCGCCGGCATGATGTCCGTATTCGTCATTCAAGGCCTTGAACTTGTTAAGGTCGATGAACATTAGCGCCAAGTGGCTGCCAACCTGTTGATGCAGGTCAAGTACTTGCGTTAGCCGGTCTATGAATTGACGGCGATTGGGCAGGCGCGTCAGTTCATCATGGTAGGCCAACTGACGTACTTGTTCTTCCGCTAGTTTACGTTCATGAATATCGGTCAGGAAAACGAGGGTTGCGTCTTGATCTTGCCATTGCAAGCCCACGCCGCTGATGCTGAACCAACGCACCCCGGCGTGAGCCGTGCGTAGCCGAACATCGTAAGTCTGAACATGTGTTGTTCCCGGCGCCTGGGCCTGACGATACATCTTTTGCAAGGGTTGGTCATCGTGGTCAACCAGGTCCGCCAGCATGCTGTCCAGCAACTGCTTTACGGAAACACCCAATAGGGCTGCCATGCGCTCATTGGCAAAACGGCAACGCTCGTCAATCAAGATGCAGATGCCTTCCTGGGCAGACTCGATGAGTTGTTTATACCGGTTTTCGCTGGCCACCAAGGCGTGCTGAATACGTTCTTGAACCATCATGACTGCACCCACCGTTACCAGTAGCAGGCTTAGCATATTGCCCAGAAAGATCAAGTTGAAGGCGTGGTTCGGGTCCATAAAGGTCTCGGGCCCGGTATTGTTGATGGCAAGCGATACCCTTAGTCCAAGGCCAGCCAATGCCACCGTAAACCCCAGAATCATGACGTACTGGCCGCGTCCAGCAGTGTGTTGGTGTCGTCGTGCCAGCAACCAGATTGCCACAGCAATTTGCACCGCAAGCAGCAGGCCGCCGTATAGCAAACGGGCCCGCATGTCGTCGATGAACACACTGAACAATACAAATGTGAGCGGTACCGGTAGCCAGATCAGCCACCGCAAGGGCTTGCTTTTTTGGAAGTGATAAATACCTTCGGCCATCAGGGCCAGACTGATCGCGAAGGCGCAATTGCCCAACACAATTGACCACATGTCGTCGATTTGACCGCGCAGCATGCTCAGGGCGTAGCCCAGGGCCTGGATGCCAATGGCCCCTGCCCACAGGTATAGTTCTTTGAATTGACGATTAGCGGTATAGGAAAGCGTCAAACCCACGACGACGCTTAGGGCAATGTTCAGGATGAGGAGCGTGGGTAGATGCATGGCCGTAACAGGCGCTTACAAATAATCCAGTTTACACCGGCATCGTTAGAACACCAACGATAGTTTAGTGGGTTCCAGACGGTGTTTATGCATTAAGTCTTTTGCGTTTTCATGGACAATAACCTGAAATACAATGCAACGTCGGCGCCTTGTTGCGTAGCCAACCCTTACGTACAGCATGTCAAAAATACTCAAAGCGTCACACCACTTCGAACTCGTCCTTGACGAGGCCCAGGCCGATCCGATCCTGGAAAAAGACAAGGCAAAAGCTCTTATTGCCGACTTGCGTATCAAGTTGCTGAAAGCGCAATACGCACACCTGAAAAAGGCGACACAGTCGGTTTTGGTGGTGATTACCGGCATTGATGGTGTAGGCAAGGGCGGCTGTATCAATATGCTCAACGAATGGATGGACCCACGTCATGTGACAACGCTCGCCTATGGCGAACCGGCGGCTCATGCGGCGCAAATGCCGTACCTTTGGCGGTATTGGCAGCACTTGCCGCCTAAGGGCACAACCGGTGTGGTGTTTGGCTCTTGGTATCAGCGCCTCTTCGAGGTTCTTGCTGAAAAGAGCATCGACGAAACCAGGGCGCTGGGTATTGCGCGCGAGATTCGCGAGTTCGAATCCATGCTGACGCACAACGGTGTGCAAATCGTCAAGTTATGGTTTCACATGTCAAAAGAGGCTCAGCAAAAGCGCGTCGATACCTTGCTGTCCGACCCCGATACCGCCTGGCAAGTGACGCCCATCGATCTCGAAGTGCGCAAGAAATTTGATCGCGCGCGCAAGGTGGGGGCGCTGGCGATGACCCTGACACAAGAGGCGCATGCGCCCTGGGTAGTTGTGCCTTCAGCCGACGAAAACACGCGCTACATCTACGCGGGGCAGGCTGTGCTGGCGGCGCTGCGCCGACGCGAGCGTGTGCCTGACCAGGTGTTGCCTGAACCCGACGCCGAAGCATTATTGTCCATTGCCGACCTGTCGCCCACCAAAGGCAACGGCGCGTCACGCGTTGTTTCCCTTGATCAAGTCGACTATTCGGCGAGCATGAAAAAGTCCGAATACGAGCCTCTGCTGGTTCAGCTGCAGGCGCGCTTGGCGAGGCTGGTGCGCGACCCGCGTTTCAAGCATGTACCGCTTATTTTGGCTTTTGAAGGGCAAGACGCGGCTGGCAAAGGGGGCGCCATTCGTCGTATCACCCATGCGCTCGATGCGCGGCAGTATCGCGCTATTCCTATCGCTGCGCCCTCCGACGAAGAATTGGCACGCCCTTATTTGTGGCGTTTCTGGCGTCGTATCCCCGAGCGCGGTCGAATCGCGATCTTCGACCGGTCGTGGTACGGACGCGTACTGGTCGAGCGCGTTGAAGGGTTCGCCGCCGAACCTCAGTGGCGCAGGGCGTATGAGGAAATCAACCAGTTTGAAAATCAGTTGGTCGAGCAAGGCGCCGTATTACTCAAGTTCTGGCTGGCCATTACCAAAGAAGAGCAGCTCGAACGCTTCAACGACCGCAAGCGGTCTGCATTTAAAAGCTTCAAAATTACACCCGAAGACTGGCGCAATCGTGAGCGCTGGGACGACTATGTGACGGCTGCGAACGATATGTTTCGCGAGACTGGTACGGTGGCTTGTCCATGGCATGTCATTTCGGCCAACGATAAGCAGCATGCGCGCATTACCGTGTTGCGCACTGTAGTCGAAGCGCTTGAAAAGGCGTTGGAGAAATACAATGGGACTGGCAAGCATACGCATTGATCTGAAGGTATGGCGCAGCTTTTTGGGGCTGCTGCTGGCTGTCGTATTGTGGGGGCTGTCTGGCCCGTCACTGGCCGATATCGCGCCACCCCGCACCGATCAGCCAACTGTCGTGCGCGTGTATCTTTATCTCGATGATATCAACGACATCAAGCTAACCACCGGCACCTACAATGTGACGGCGCAATTAATATTGAAGTGGCGCGACCCCCGCTTGGCTTTTGCCTCGTCAGATCAGGGTGCCCAGGGGCCGAAGGTTTGGATGGGTACGCGCGCCGAACGTTACCTCGAAACGATCTGGCACCCCACATTGGATATCAGCGGCGAAAAGGGGCTAAGCGCAAATACCATCCATTCGTTGTCGGTCTACCCCGATGGGTTGGTGTCGTTACGCCAGAAGTTCACGACATCGCCGCGGTTTGCTGGCGAGCTTGAGTATTTTCCTTTTGGCCGTCTGAATCTCGACCTGACGATCTCCAGTGTCATCATGGACGAAACCCAGCTTGCTTTTGAGCTCGGCGAGCTCAGCCCGCGCGAGGATCTGGCCAGGGTCGATGCCGTTTTACATGGCAACTGGGACCCGTTAAAGGTGCAGTGGAGTACCGGCTCTGTCGCGCTGCCCGACAAGCCAAGCCGTAAGCTGCCGCAAATTAACGTGCGAATCCAGGTTGAGCACGATTTTGTCGATGGTGTTCATAAAATATTGCTGCCGTTGTTGATTATTGGCCTGGCCTCGTGCGGGTTGCTCTGGATGAACTTCTTGGTTCAGCCGGCCTTCTCGTCGCCGCGTATTGCCGGTACTGTTACGCTTATTCTGACGACTATCGCCCTCAAGTTTGCGCTCAACAACGAGCTGCCCGTGCTGCACTATCTGACGCTTTCCGACGTGATGTTCAATACGACCATCATCATGCTCAGTTTTGCGATGCTGGCATCGTGTGCCGTGGCCGCCCTCTTTACCGATGGTCATCATGGCTATGCCCAAAGAATCAATCGGTGGTTGCGCCTGGCGTACCCGGTGCTTTATGTGGTTGTTTTGCTGGTGTCGTGCCTGGTGCTGTTATAGCGGCTTGGCCTTACTGTTTTGCAAGGTTTTGGTTAAACGTGTCGTCTTCGCTGAATTTACCCCGGGCAACGTTCTGGGCAGGGTTTGCTTTTGCATTGTTGGGGGCGGTGTTCTTTTCGGCCAAGGGCATTGTTGTCAAGTTAACCTATCGGTATCCCGGCGTTGATGCCATCACTATCATCAGCTTGCGCATGCTGTTGGCCGCGCCGTTTTTTTTGGTGGTGGCTTGGTTTCAGGCCCGTAAAGCAAAGCTGGGGCTTATCCCACGTTTAACGCGCAAAGATAGCGTTCGGCTTGTTTTATTGGGCTTTATTGGCTACTACTTGTCCAGTTTTCTGGCTTTTTTGGGCCTGCAAACCATTTCTGCCGGTCTCGAGCGTGTGGTGTTGTTTTTATCGCCCACGTTTGTGCTGCTTATTACTGCGTTTTATTTCAAGCGCGCCATAGCGCCGCGTCAATGGTTGGCGCTTGCGCTGTCTTACGGCGGGGTCGTGTGTGTTTTTCTTAACGACTTGTCGTTCAGTGGCGATGCCGTGGTTTTAGGTGCGGGCTTCGTGCTAGCGTCGGCGCTGTGCTATTCCATTTACCTGATCGGCTCGGGCGAAATCATGGCTCGGGTGGGGGCGACGCGCCTGGTGGCATACGCCATGCTGGTATCTACCGTATTTACGTTGGTTCAGTTTTTTTGGGTGTATTCATGGGAAGGGCTGGCATTACCGTGGCCTGTATACCAGTTGTCCTTCATTCATGCCACCTTGAATACAGTGGTGCCTACCTTCATGATCATGTGGGCAGTGGCTCGTATTGGCGCGCCGCTTACCGCCCAGTTGGGCTTGATCGGGCCGGTGTCAGTATTGTTTTTGGCTGCCTGGATACTGGGCGAGGCCATTACGCCATTGCAACTGGTGGGTACGGCGTTTGTATTGACAGGTGTTTTGGTGTTGGGCAAGCGCCCTAAAGCGCGCTAGGCGCTTGCGTTATATCGGGTGCGGCCGGCCGGGTTTAGACCAGCCGCGGTGGTAGTTGACGCTTACGCCAGCCACGACAAGGGGCTGTGTTTTATGGCCACGCCCACGATGTAGGCAAAGATCACGACGGCAATAATGGCCGCGATGGCTCGACTGCCGGGCGTTTTGCCGCGCTTGATGGCAACGGTGCCTACGACAATATAAAGCAACAAGGCGATCAGTTTGGCGATGATCCAGTCTTGAAAAAAACCGATTTGCACGGCCATGGCTACCCCGCAAACCAGAAGTACGGTATCGATGATGTGCGGGGCAATTCGCACCAATTTTTTTCGTAATGTGGCTGACTCAACAATCGACCAGTACGCACGAATGATGAAGAACAGCAGGCTAAGTGCGGCGGCTGTGGTGTGCAGATGTTTGAGTGCGAGGTACGACATAGAATGCATGGGTAACTGGGTTAATGCGTGCTGATTTCCCAGCCACCGTCTCCTTTGAGGTTAAGTTGAACAGGGTGGTGTCTGACCAAGGTACTGCGATGCCCGACGCTGATCAGTAAAGTGTCTGGCAGGTGCTGCGCGACTAGGCGGTACATGGCGTCTTCAAGGCCTTCGTCCATTGCGGACGTTGCTTCGTCTAAGAAGGCGGCAGCGGGTTGAGCGAGCAACAAGCGACCGAAAGCCAGTCGTTGTTGCTCGCCAAGCGATAGTATCCGGCTCCAGTCGGCGTCTTCGTCGAGGCGGTCGGCCAGGTGGCCAAGCTGCACGGCGTCAAGTACCTGACGAGCGCGCTGGTCGGCGGTTGTTGACGCCGCTTGGGTAGACTGACGTGACGTGTTGTCTACCAGTTTGTCGAGGTTTTGGGGCGCATGGCCGGCACTGGCAACGGCGGCGGCTTCCAGTGTTTCGGTATCCGTGATCCCCGCATCATCTGAGCGGCTGACCGCGTTAGGGTAATGCAAGGCGTCGCGCAGGCTGCCCAAGGGTAGGTAGGGCTTTTGTGCCAAAAACAGCATTTGGCCTTGCGGTCGGGTAATCGCGCCGTCGCAGTAGGGCCACAAGCCTGCTATAGCACGTAGCAACGTGGTTTTGCCCGAACCTGATGGGCCGCGAATCAGCATTGCTTGCCCGGCGTGCACCTGAGTATTCAGGTTTTCCAGAAGTAGCTTCCCGGTCGGGGTTCGCACCGTTAAGTTGTTTAGCTTCAACGCCTGGCCTGTTGACTGGACCTCTGGCTTGGGCAGTTTGGCCGCTTCGTCGATGGCTTGTGTGAATCCGGTCAGACGGTCTAGTGTGGCGCGGTAAGACGCAAAGTTGTCGTAAGCGTTACGGAAGAACGACAGGTTGTCTTGCAAGCGCCCAAAGGCTTGAGCGGTTTGCATCAGGTCGCCCAGGCTGATCTGCTTCGAGAAAAAGCGCTGGGCTTGAATAATGAATGGAAAAACAACGGCAGCCTGTGTAACCGAAAAGTTGAACCCCAGAAATTTAAGCGAGCGGTACACAATGGCCCAGGCGTTGCTGATGACCTGAGCAAAACGGTGTTTCAGCAGAGCGGTCTCAACCTTTTCCCCTGCATAAAATGCAATGCTTTCTGCGTATTCGCGCAGGCGCACCAGGGCATAACGGTAGTCTGCATTAAAGCGCTCGTTCAAGAAGTTAAGCAAAATCAGTGGGCGGCCAATGCGTATTGCAAAGATGGTGGCCACCAGCACGTAAACGAACACCAGAAACACCATGCCCCGTGGAATTTCGGTGCCAAACAGGGCCAGCGGGCCGGAAAGACCCCACAAAATGAGCGTGAACGCGACGGTTGAGACCAAGGCATCGACCACGCCCATCGACAAGGTTAACGACGACTCAACGAAGACCGTGACGTCGTACTGAATGCGCTGGTCTGGGTTGTCGATACCTTTTTTAAGGTGTTGCGTGCGGTAATACGACTCGCCACCCAGCCACCGCTCAAGCATTTGCTCGTTCAGCCAAGTTCGCCAATGGATGGTAAAGGCTTGTTGTACGTAGAAATCGAGGAGGGAGCGCAGCACATGCACAGTCGCGAGTGCGGCAAACAGCCACATGGCCAGCCAGAACCCTGCTTCGTTCAGGTCTTGCAACGCGCTGTACATAGTGTTGTACCAGTTGGAAAACAGCACCTGCAAGCGCACGCCAGCCAATGTTAAAAAAAGGATGAAGGCAACGGCCAGCATGGGCCTAATACTGCGTTTGGGCGAAAAGTACGCGCCCGACAGTTGCCAGAACTGTCGTCCCCAGACGGTACGCTTTGCCAGTAGCCAGACGGTCAGCGCGAAGCAAACCAGAGTAATGGCGTAGGTCTTGGCGATCCATAGCCCGCTACTAATGAGTTCTGAAGTCCAATCCATTCACGTCCTGCGCTTTGCTGTTATGGTTATTTAATGAGATTCAAATTGTGCTTTGATACCGGCGTTGCCCAGGTTGCAAAATGACCTTTTGGGCGC
Organism: Pusillimonas sp. NJUB218; assembly: GCF_003788685.1. Classification (NCBI taxonomy): domain Bacteria; kingdom Pseudomonadati; phylum Pseudomonadota; class Betaproteobacteria; order Burkholderiales; family Alcaligenaceae; genus Pusillimonas; species Pusillimonas sp. NJUB218. The sequence goes on along the minus strand of NZ_NQMK01000006.1, from coordinate 203,988 downwards.
TGCGCGGTGAGGCTTGTCAGTTTGGCATCACGACAGCGATAATGGCCCGTCATCATCTAATACAAGGGTTGTTCATGCCATTCATCACTATTTCCGCTACCCAAAGCTTTAGCCAAGAGCAAAAGAAAGCCTTGCTTCACAAAGCCAGCGATGCCGTCATCGAAGCGGTGGGGGCGTCTCTGAAATCCGTCCGCGTGATGTTACATGAATTGCCAGGCGGCCACTACCTTGCCGAAGGCAAGCTCGATACCCCTGCGATCAATTTCCGTGTCGACATGATTGAAGGGCGCACCGAGCAGCAAAAAGCAGCGCTGATTGCGGGCTTGAGCAAAAGTGCCCATGAGGCAACAGGTATTTCGGAGGACGATGTGCGTGTGTGGCTGATCGATATGCCAACCACCAACGTGGGTATGGCAGGCGGCATAACGGCCCGCCAAGCGGGCCGTTAAAAGCGTGGTGTTGTTGGTGCTTATGGCAAGTGCCTAATTGGCATTGTTTTGCACCCTAACCTCATGAACGTTTACTGCCCCAGGTTTTCAATGGCATCAACCACCATGTTGGTGCCCACCGCCAGCATCAAAATATCCGATGCGACCCTTACATAGCGGTGACCGGCCGGGGGCGGGCCTATGCGTGCCAGCAAAGGGCCATCCAGCTCGTAAAACATGATGTCGGCGCCCAAGGGGTAACCACGCCGCCACTGTTTGGCCTGGCCCGGGGGCATGCAACCATTGTTTTTCTTAGCCAGCCCCGGTGGGCAGTTACCTGCCCGATACATGTCTTGAAAATAGTCGTGGGCGTAACGGCGCTGGTCGTCATTGAAACTGAACCGTATTGACAGGTCGGCGCCACCGCGCGGGCCAGGCCCCATTTGTCGCCCGCCGCCCTGACTCATGCCATTGCCCGGCCCATTTCCGTATTTTGGACCCGATCCAGGGCCCTGCCCGGGTGTGCCTTGCATATTGGGGCCACCGCGCCCCTGGCCATTACCCGGCCCCTTGCCTTGCCCTGCGCCGGGACCATTTTGCACAAAGTCGGGCACCTGGGCAGAGGCGGGGGCTGTAACCAGTAACCCGGCTAGAGCCAATGCCGCCGCAGAGCCACGCCATACCGAAGACATTTTCATGACCGTCCTCCCGTTTGTTATGGACAAGGTCAGTGTATGCCTGTCAGGCGTATCTTTCTTCATCAAATCATGCAAAAGCATGGCGTATTGTTACAAATGCGCCTGTTGCTCTTATCTTGTATCGCTCCGGCAGATGCGCCTTGCAGGCCGCAGAGGCAAGCAAAAACTGTTTGCAGATTAAGGCGTCAGACCACCTTTGGACAGGGTGACCTGTAACGCTTCCAAGTTCTGCGGCGTTACATGGATGACGCCCTTGCCGGGTACATCAATTTCTGAAATCATGAACAAGGCCAGGGCCGTCACAAAGGGTACGACCAGCAGCCAGGCCTGGCTGCCGGCGCGCATGTGGTAGCCGATCAGGAAGTGGGAACACACGCCAAACACAATCAGGATCAGCCATGCCGTCATCGGAATCTGGTGGCGCCAGCTTGCCATGGTCTTTTGCTGTGTGATGTAAAGCTGACCGCAGGCTTCGACTAGTGATACGGACACCGGGTTCGGCGCCTTCTTGGCCGCCTCGCTCACAAAATTCCACATCTTGGTCTGCAACTGAATTGACTGCATGCGTAATGCAGCGCGCTGGGCTTCATCCGCTGCATGGTAGAACGCAATGCGTGAGACCAGATACTCTTCCAGCAGAGTTTCGGCCTGTTGCTGGGCGCTGATCGTGGGCAGCAAGGTGGTGCGCTGGAAGGCATTAGCCAGCGCCATGGCTTCGTTTTCCTCGGCGCTCACGCGCGTGTTGTAGCCGCTGATGGCAAACGACAGCAAAAAGCCCATCAGCAGGCCAAACAGCGACAGCGTAGCGCCCAGCACAATCTTGAGGCCTTCGTCCTTGGCAGGGTCCGCCTTGCGCTGGCGGCGGCTGACTGCGCTTCCTGCCCATGCGGACAGTGCCAGCACGAAAAAAATGGCCAGCAGCATCTTCAAAGCGTTAGCGTCCAGTAGGTTCAGCAGTTCAGACATATTACATTCATCCACTTATCAATTGCCGTGACTGGCCACGTATGCTCCAGCAAGCCTTAACGTCGCGCAAGGTCTGTTTGTCGAAGCCTTACCCTATTTTCGGGTCAGCGCAGCCAGTGCAAAGGTAATGGCCAGCGTGGGTAACGCCGAGCCGTACCCGGGTGCCCATTCGCCAATGCCGTGGTAGCAGGCGATTCCCAGGAGCCACAATGCGGCGGCTGTCCAGTCGATGGCCCGACCATCCGGGCGCAATTCAGACTTTACAAAGCCCTGGCGTCCCAGAATAACGCCGTACAACGGCACAAATATCGAGCTCAACATCAGCAAGAAAGGTTCGAGAGTGTGCATGGGCAGCAGGGTGGCCAGCACCATGCTGACGACGGCAAGCGTCAAGCCCCACCGGCGAATACTCCAGCGCGGCATCAGGCTGTGTGTGGAGACCGAGCCCGAGTATAGGTCGCCGTAGGCGTTGTCGAGTTCGTCGATCATGATCAGGCCGAGTGCGATCAGACCACCTTGCGCCAGCAGCAGAGCGCTGACCAGGCTGGTGTTGGGTTCGGCAACGCTGACCACAACGACACCCAACGCGTAACACCAGATATTGGCAACGGTGTAGCCCAGCCATGTGCCGCCCATGGCGCCTCGGCCGCTGCGACCGTGGCGGGCATAGTCTGCCACCAGGGGCAGCCATGACACCGGCATGGCAATGACAAGATCCATGGCAGAGAACATGCTCATCGAACCGTTGCCTTGTCGGTTCCACATGGCCTCGAAGCCCTGAGTTTGCAATTGCCCCAAAAATTGCCAGCTTAACCAGATAAGCGACAGCACAACCAGGGGTAGGCCGAAGCGGCTGATGAACTTGCGAACAAGCGTAATCATCGAGCCCGCGAGCAGTGCCATCAGGATAGCGCCCCAGAACAAGGTCACCAGCACGATGCCGAGCGACCCGCCTAGATCAATGCCAAAGGCCTGCCGGGTAATGGCGGTGGTGCCTTCGCGCATGATGACGAGCTCGAATGTTGTCCAACCCAGAAGTTGAATGATGTTGAGCAAGACGGGCAGGCGGGCAAACGCGTTGCCGTAGGTGCAGTGGATTAGCCCCGCGCTGGAAAGCCCCGAGTTGCATCCGGTTCGGGCCACCCAAGCCAGCAAGCCCGAGCCCACAATCGAACCCAGCAAAATCGCCATTACGGCATCTTTGGTGCCAATAGCGGGTACAAGGTAGGCACCCACCTGCATCACCAGCAGCCCGACCCCCAGGCTGAACCAGAGCGAGGCATGTTCATGCCAGCCAAAAACGCGGTCGGATTGAGGTATAGGTGTAAGCGCCTGATTATGAGGCGTAGAACTGTTTGTCATGGCAGACCCAAAAAATGCAGGGGCGACAAACAGGCTGACTGAAAATCGGATGGACTTCGGATGTCAGCGATGACGTCGCTTTCCTGCGCGAGGATTATCTCAACAGGTTCAAAGGGACTATCTCAGCCGCAAAAAGCGGCACCCCTAGCGAAGCGCCAAATTGTACTGGTTCTGCGTAAAAAAGCCAGCCTAGTCGAATTTGATGATGTTGAATGCCAGACGATTGTGCTCGTCGCGGCTGACGTCGTAGCCCAGGCGTTCGTTGATGGAGTTGTCGGGGTGGAAGGTCAGTACGACGGGCTTGATGTGTTCAAGCTCTTGCTCGGTCACGTAAACCGCATTGCAAATGATGATTTCGTCACCTTTTTGGCAGGTGCGGGCCGCTGCGCCATTCAAAATGCAACATTGCGAGCCCCGTTCGCCATAAATGACGTAGGTGCTGATACGCGCACCTGAGTGCTTGTTCCAGATGTCTACAAACTCCATAGGCAAAATGCCCGCTGCTTCGCAGTGGTCGGGGTCAAGCGTAATAGAGCCGTGGTATTCAAGATCGGCGCCTGTGACACGAATGCCATGCAGTTTGCCGGCGACTACTTTTCTCACTGTTGTCTCGGGTTAAGAATTAACAAGCTAAACATTGTAGTTTTTTTCGTCGCTATGAAGTTAAATCTGTGCAGGGTTGGTGGCAGACATGGGACGGTTTCATGCAATAAAGCCTTTCAACCGCCTTTTTAGGGTAATTTCATTATCATCTAATTATAATAATTTGGATCTGGGTTCAACTTGTTTTGTGGCGGAGGGGCCATGTTTGCATTGCTTGAGGCTTATCGTGCAGGGCTACTTGGCCGGTCTCACTGGTTGCCCAATATCGTTGCCGGCGTCATTGTGGGCGTGGTGGCCTTGCCACTGGCCATGGCGTTTGCAATAGCCAGTGGCGTCAAACCCGAGCAGGGCTTGTACACGGCCATTGTTGCCGGCTTGCTCGTCTCTGTCTTTGGTGGAAGTCGCGTCCAGATAGCTGGCCCGACGGGGGCTTTCATTGTTATTTTGTCTGGCATTGTGGCCACTCATGGCATTCAAGGCTTGCAGATTGCCACCCTGATGGCCGGGGTAATTTTGCTTTTACTGGGGGTCGCCCGATTGGGGGCCGTCATCCGGTTTATCCCACAGCCCGTTATCGTTGGCTTTACCGCGGGTATCGGTGTCATTATTTGGGTTGGCCAATGGAAAGACTTCTTCGGTTTGCCCATAACGCCCGAGGGCCACTTTCACCAGAAAGTGTTGCAGATGTTGCAGGCCCTGCCCAGTTTAAGTCCGGTTGCAACGCTTTTCGGTGTTGTATCGCTGGCTTTATTGTTGGTCATTCCACGGGTACCCCGCTTTTCAAAAATACCTGGTCCGTTGGTTGCGCTGGTGGGCATGACGGCACTGCAGTCGGTGTTTCAGTTTCAAGGGGTACCAACTATTGGCAGTGTTTTCGGAGAGCTACCGCGTGGGTTACCCACATTTGAGTGGCCCGACATTACATTGCTGCGTATGGTCGAACTGATTGGCCCGGCGTTTGCTATTGCCATGCTCGGTGCCATCGAGTCTTTGCTCTCTGCTGTCGTCGCCGACGGGATGTCCGGGTCGCGTCATAACTCCAACCAAGAATTGATCGGGCAGGGCTTGGCCAATATGGCGGCTCCTTTGTTCGGTGGTTTTGCGGCAACGGGGGCCATCGCTCGTACGGCAACCAATATCCGTAATGGGGGCAACAGCCCGCTGTCCGGTATTGTCCATTGCATCACGCTGGTGCTGATTATCTTGTTTTTGGCACCGTATGCAAAAAATGTACCGTTGGCCACGTTGGCGGCAATATTGTTTGTCGTGGCCTGGAACATGAGTGAGCTGCCTCATTTTGTGCGTTTGGTGAAGCGCGCGCCACGGGCCGACGTGGCTATTTTGCTGCTGACATTTGCACTGACGGTGTTTGCCGACCTGGTGGTGGCAGTGAATATTGGTGTGGTGGTGGCCATGTTGCATTTTTTACGACGCATGGCCGACAGCGTAACGGTGACGCGGCAATCGTCGGCTCAATTGGCGCGCGATTTCGGGGTTGCCGAGTCTCGGGTGCTGCCTGGTGTGCACGTTTATTCGGTTGAGGGGCCTTTGTTTTATGGCGCCTCTGATACCTTTGCCGACGGTTTCTTGGGGCATAAGCCGGTGGCGGGCGAAACGATCGTGATTCGGCTGGGGCGGGTGCCCTTTATCGATGCCACGGGCTTGCATGCCTTGGAGGGTCAGGTGCGCCGCATGACGGCTGAGGGGGCAAACGTTTTGCTAGCGGAAGCCAACGCACGTGTTGGCGAAAAAATCAAAAAAATGGGTTTGCAGTCGTTAACAGGAGTTAGTGTGGTGTCTTCTTTGGCGGATCTGTTTCGGCCAGATAATTAACACCGTGCTCGGCCAAATAACCCCGAATGAGCTGCCGAACAACTTGTGACGATGTCAGGTCCTGGCTGGCACAGAGTTGTTCGAAAGCTTCTTTTTTTCTTGGGTCTAGCAGTACGGTGAGTCGTGCAGTTTTTGTTTCCATGCTGACCTTCATCGTTATCGGGTTCATTTAAGCCACAAGTAGTGGGTTGGGTTGTCGGGGCATGCGCCAAAGCCGCATTCTAAAAGTGTAGATACGCCATTTGCCACTACCAGCAACAAAAAAACCCACATGATCAACCGAACAAAAAAGTTAGGCGAGGCACTACTGGACAATACGCTTTGAGCGCGGTCGATCATTAAAAGCAGTGCGCAAAAAACAATGATTAACACGAAGGCGACAAACGCCCAGGTATAAAAATGCAGGCCCAAAAACGGGCTGCCATAGCCGGCATCGCCGGGGCCGATATGCAGCAGCGTTTGCCGGCCGGCAGCAAAGGCGCCACCCAGTGCCGACAAAATAATCGCCCCATAGTGCAGTGGCGACGAGCCGAACCGGGCGTTGAGCAAAAACCCTACGCCAACAAGGATGAATGCAACGCGCTGTAAAAGACACAGCGGGCAGGGGAGTTCGTTGTAGGCGAACTGCCACGCAAAGGCAAAGCACAGCACGGCGCAAATGCCTGCTAACCCAAGCGTGTTAAGAAACCGTGGAAGCGTAAACGCGGCGCTGGCCTGATAACTTCTCATGGGGCCGCCTTACAACGATAGACCGAGCGGGTCGGTCATGTGGAAGTCGCACCAGGCGACAAAAATAGCAAAACTAATGGCCCACGCCCATATACAAGCCGCACGGCGACCAGCCATGCTTAGCCAGATGGTGATGGCAAGTGTGATGAACGGTAAAACCATAATCATGGCTGGCCCTTTGCTGTGTCGTTTAATCAAGACGGACACACACTGTATAGATATTGTTGTCAGAAATGTATCGGGGTTTGCCAGAGTTTATTGACGCAGCGGGGCGAACTCTTCTTCGGTCATAAAAAAATAACGAATGGCATCGATAAGACCAATGATGACGACCAATGGTGTGAAGACCCAGAAAATGATCAGGTAAACAATACCCCAGCCGATCTGGCCCAGGTAAAAACGATGGGCGCCCAGCCAGCCTAAAAACACCGCTAGCACGATGGCTATTTTGCGTTGGCTTGTGCGTTTGGCAAGTGCTTGCCCATGGTTGCGCAACAGCCAAATGCTAATGGGTACGGTCACCACCAGTGCGATAAGAATTTTTGAGGTGTTTTGGTCAATATATTGTTGGACGGCGCGAAACACATCGGCAAAATTATGCAGCACTAACCCGGTTAAGTCCTCGATCCATAACAAGAGTTCGTGCCCTATGGTTTCTCCAAAGGTCAGTGCGACCAACACAACCAGAAAAACCGCGAGCGGGACAAGTATCTTTTGCTTCATTTTTGGCTCAGTGCATAAAATTTGGCTGGCCCCTACACACAGGCCTGGGCTGCGAGCCCTAGTGTAACGGGTTTGTGTCGCGCTTACGCGACCCGAAAGCGCCAAAGTCGCGTCACTTCTTTGGCCCGTGCCGCGTGCAGTGCATCGTGGGCGTCAAAGGCCTTGGCGTGACGAGGGCGTGTGTCGTGGTGTGCCGAGACAGCAAGGCCTGCATCGGCGGCCCATTGTTCAATGGCTCCGGGCGCGCGCAGGCCCAGATGCTCGGCAAGGTCCGACATAACCAGCCAGCCCTCGCCATTTGGCGCCAGGTGTTGGCACAGCCCCTGTAAAAACCACTTGAGCATTTGGCTGTCTGGATCGTAGACCGCAGTTTCGAGCGCTGATGTCGGCCGACCGGGAAGCCAGGGTGGGTTGCAAACAACCAGGTCGTAAGTGTTGTCGGGGTAGCCTTCGTTGGCGATGACATTGACGCGGCCTGCAAGCCCCTGGCGCTGGATGTTTTCGGTTGCACAAGCCAGGGCAACGGGATTGTTGTCGGTGGCATCGACGTGTTCGATGCCCCGTTGGGCTAAAAGTAGCGCGATGACGCCGCTGCCCGTGCCTAAATCAAGTGCACGGCATGCGCCCTGTGGAAGAGGCGTTGTTCGGATCAGGTCCAGGTACTCGCCCCGTATGGGCGAGAACACCCCGTAATGAACATGCAAAGGTTCGGGTAGACCCTCGATGGCGACGCCTTTCTTACGCCACTCGTAGGCGCTGAGCGCACCCAGAATTTGCCTCAGGGGGATTAGTGCGTCGTTTGAAAGCGGTTCGAATGCTGCTTGGCAGGCTTCGACGATGTCGGGGGCGCGCCTTAGCGATACGGTATAGCCCGGGCCGACCGGCACTAGCAGGCGGTTGAGCAGTTCGGCGCGCCGGGATTGTGCTTGCCGGTAACGATTGAAGGCGTCTTTGGGTGACAGGGCGGCATCGTCGGGTTTGGCCTTGCGCCTTTTGTCGATACGTTTGGCGACTGCGGTAAGTAACTGACGTGCCTGGTGGTAGTCGCCCTCCCATATGAGGGTGCCACCTTGTGAGAACCACGTGAACGCATCGTCTGCGCTGTAACCATCGTGGGCGACTTTTGATTTTTTAGGTAAAACGGTGGGCGCGGGCAGTGGCATGTGTAATGAGTTTTTTTGTTTATTGCGGCACGCAGGCTTGGCGAACAGCGTGTTCCCATTGTTGCATTAAGGCCTGCGCCTGAGACGTCGAAATGCCTGGCGTGAATACACGTTCTGGTTTCCAGAGCTGGGTCAGTTCGTTTTGTGAGGTGTAGGCGCCACACCCCAGGCCGGCCAACCAGGCCGCACCAAGGGCCGTGGTTTCGGTCACGGCTGGCCTGATGACAGGGATACCAAGCAAGTCAGCCTGAAACTGCATCAGCAAGTTATTTGCACTGGCGCCGCCGTCGACCCTGAGTTCGGAAAGAGGCAGCCCGCCTTGCTGGGTTGTATCGCGGCTCATGGCCAGCAATAGCGCCGTGCTTTGAAAAGCGATGCTTTCTAGGGCAGCCCGAGCAATATGCGCCAAGGTCGTGCCGCGCGTCAGCCCGGTAATTGTTCCCCGGGCGTCGGGTTGCCAGTAGGGCGCGCCCAGCCCCGAAAAAGCCGGCACGACGGTAACGCCGCCCGCGGTGTCGACACTGCTCGCCAAGGCTTCAATGTCGGCGCTACGCTCGAAGGCATTCAGACCATCGCGCAGCCACTGCACAATGGCGCCGCCGACAAATACGCTGCCTTCAAGCGCGAACATGGGTTGGGCCGAGGGTTGCGCAGCCCGGGTCGTGATTAGGCCGTTGGCGGATGGCTTGGGGGTTGTGCCGGTATGCATCAGGGCAAAGCAGCCGGTGCCATAGGTGTTTTTGGCCATGCCGTCTGAAAAGCATGCTTGGCCAAACAGGGCGCTTTGCTGATCGCCGGCAACCCCGAATATTGGGATTTCTGCGCCGAACCAGTCTTTGTGGGTGTGGCCGAATAAACCGCTGGAGGGCAGCACAGCGGGTAGTGATTGGGCGTTGATGCCGAACAAGGCGAGTAAGTCGGTGTCCCATTGGCCCGTATGTATATTGAACAGTAGCGTGCGCGACGCATTACTGACATCTGTTGCAAAGGACTTGCCCCGGGTCAGTTGCCACAACAGCCAACTGTCGACAGTACCAAGTGCAAGGTGCCCAGCCTCGGCGCATCGTTTTGCATCGGGGATGTTTTCAAGCATCCATTGCATTTTCGTTGCCGAAAAGTAGGCATCGAGACGTAGTCCGGTTGCGTTCGATATGGCTGTTTCGTACCCGGCGTTAATAAGTTGCTGACACCGGGCTTGTGTGCGTCGGTCTTGCCAAACGATAGCGGGACAAAGCGGTGTTCCGTTGCGCGTATCCCACGCAACGACTGTTTCGCGTTGGTTCGTAATGCCGATGGCTAATATGTCTTGCGGCCTGATATTTGCTTTTGCAATGACCTTCTTGGCCGTTTCAAGTTGGGTGTGCCAAAGGCGCTGAGGATCATGTTCAACCTGATCGGGTTTGGGTGTTGCGGGCAGCAGCTCAGATTGCTCAATGGCGATGAGGCCACCTGATAAGTCGAATATAATACTGCGCGAACTTGATGTGCCTTGGTCGAGTGCTAGCAGGTAGGCCATGGTTTTAATATTTTTTTGATAACTTTTCAGTATATCAATAAAAGTATGGGTTTAGGAATAGGCTATTGTTCCTAGACCCTTTTTTTGTTTGCTGATGTAAACTTTGTTTGGTAAAGGCAACAAACTGTCACTGAATGCATGTTTTGTTATGTGATGAAGTCAAGAAAATCTGTTTTTTATCAATATTTTGCTGGGCTTTTGTTGTTGGTTGGCTAATTCTTTTTGAGTGGTGGTGCGTATTTTTGTCTTAAATACGGCCTAGGCTGACTCGGTGGGTTTTGGGGTGTGAGGCTTGTTTTGTGTTGTTCGTGTGTTTGTCATATGAGCTTTCGGCAAGCTTTAAGAATTTGCGGCTTTTTTTCAACATTTCGACGGACTTTGTTGCGTTTTTGACATTAGTCAACAGAACCATAAGAGATTAAGTCGATAATCCTTCACGTCTAATTGTTATATAGAACGAGTTAGGAATTTTGGCGTAGGCCGTATTTGCTGGTTATGCAGCCAAAGGCTGGCGTTAGCAGGGTATTTGGTAACAGTTTGTTGTTTGTGTGTGGCCTTGTAGGTGTCATACAGCGCTCATAAACTGTTGCTAAGCTTGTGTTTGGGCAGCGCGTTTGCGGCCCAGATGTGACACAAATTTAAGGAATTTGACAGTGTCTACGAAAGAAACAACTGCATTGTTGCAGGATATTCAAGAAGTTAACTTGTCGTACCTCATGCTGGCCCAACGTTTACTGCGCGAAAACCTCGCTGCAGGTATGTTTCGTTTGGGTATTGGCGAAGATGCTGCAGGTATTTTGCTCGAACTCTCTCCGGCCCAGTTGGTCAAGCTGGCCAGTTCCAGTTCGTTGGTGTGTGGTTTTCGCCTCGACGACTACGCCTTGTTGTCGTCCTTAACGCGCGACGTACTCGATGGTGTGCTGCAGCAAGCGCACGCCACTATTTTGCTTTCCAACCGCGTAGCACAAACCGTTTAAGCGGTCTGGTATCGTCAGTCATGGCCTCTAAAAGCGTCGCTAAAGAAGCAGAAGAAATTATTCTTGCCTCCGAAATGATTGCGTTGGGTGCGCGCCTGCAGGTTTTGCAGGCCGAAACTTCCCTCAGCTACGACCGTTTGGCGCGGCTGTACCGGGAAATCAAAGGGGCTTCACCGCCAAAAGGCATGCTGCCTTTTTCGGTCGACTGGTTCATGACTTGGCTGCCCAATATTCATTCCAGCCTTTTTTACAATATTTACAGTTACCTCGACCGCTTCACGCCGGCAAAAAAGTCGCAGGCGCTCATACATGCGTACCGGCTTTATATCGAACAGTCTTCGGCGGGCCGTTTGCCCGATGATGCCAACGAGCCGGTGCTGAGCTTTACCCGCGCCTGGATGTTGGTGCGTTTTTTTGAAAGCGGTTTGTTGCAACTATCTGCCTGCGTGCGGTGTACCGGCTTATTTGTGGCGCACGCCCACGATCCCCAGCACGATTTTGTTTGCGCTATTTGTCGTCCGCCCCCGCGTGCGGGCAAAACGCGAAATCAACGGGCCGCTCGCGCCAAGCAGCTTACGCCCACCAGCCCCTGATGCATCCCGGGTTTTCAAAATCTGTCAGGCTGTATCAAACTGCGTTATGCTAGCGCGGCGATTTAGCCATAAAAATGCCCGTTAACGGGCATTTTTATGGCGCTTAAAACCGGCGATCATACCGGTTACGGCTAAAAGTTAAAAAAGGTTCGTTCGTGCTGATTCTTATTGGTTTCGTTGTTGTTACGGTATGTATATTTGGTAGTTATGTGGCCCTGGGCGGGCACCTGGGTGCCTTGTATCAGCCCTTCGAACTCGTGCTTATTGGTGGCGGGGCCCTTGGGGCTTACATTGCCGCCAATAACGGGCGCTCTATCAAGCTACTGCTTAAGGCTTTGCCGGCAGTACTGAAAAAGTCGCCCTACGACAAGGCGCTTTACATGGAGCTGATGGCGCTTTTGTATGTGCTGCTAAATAAAGCACGTCGCGATGGTCTCATGACTATCGAAGCCGACATCGAAGAGCCGGACAAGAGTCCGATTTTTGCCGAATACCCCCGCATTCTTAAAGACCATCACCTGGTCGAGTTCATTACAGATTACATGCGGCTGATGATCAGCGGCAACATGAGCCCCTTCGAAATCGAAACCCTGATGGATCAGGAACTGGACGCCCACCACCAGGAAGCCAGCGTGCCAAGTCGGGCCTTGGCGATGGTGGCCGACGGCTTGCCGGCGTTTGGTATTGTCGCGGCGGTTTTGGGGGTCATCAAGGCGCTCGCGTCGGTCGATCAGCCGCCAGCTATTCTGGCCGACCTCATTTCCAAGGCCATGGTGGGTACCTTTTTGGGTATTTTGTTGGCCTACGGTTTCGTCTCGCCCATGTCCTCCGCCATGGAGCGGCGCAACGATGCCTCACTCAAAGTGCTTGAGTGCATCAAGGTCACGTTGCTGGCCTATATGAACGGTTATCCGCCGCAGCTCGCTGTCGAGTTCGGTCGTAAGGTCTTGTTCTCTGCCGAGCGGCCGTCGTTCAGCGAGCTCGAAGAGCACGTGCGCCAGACCAAGTCGGTCAAGAAAGCGTAACGGGGCGTACATGAGTAGTACTGACGCCCCACGCATTGTTATCCGACGTAAGAAACGGGGCCACGAGGCACATCACGGTGGTGCCTGGAAGATCGCGTACGCCGACTATGTGACGGCGATGATGGCCTTCTTCTTGGTGATGTGGCTGTTGTCACTGGTGCCCAAAGAAAATCTCGGCCAAATCGCCGAGTACTTCCGCATGCCGCTCATGGATGCGATCTCGGGGGGCAAAGCCTTGAATGACAACAGCTCGGTCATTCCGGGCCAGTCACCGAGTGTCATTCCCAATAAAAATCCTATCCAGTCGCGGCAAACGCCTATCGACGACGAGGCCGACACACGTGATACGCGGCGTCTTGAAGACTTGCGCGGCCAGCTCGAGGAACTCATCAATACCGATCCGGTCCTGCGTCAATTCAGGCCCCAATTGTTGCTCGACATGACCTCCGAAGGTTTGCGTATCCAGATCGTCGATCAGCAAAATCGCCCAATGTTTCAAACGGGTAGCGCAATCGTGCAGCCCTATATGCGCGAAATCTTGCGCGAATTGGGTCCGCTGTTCAATCATTTGCCGAATTCGCTGACCATATCGGGCCACACCGACGCCACGCAGTATGCGCGCGGTGAACGCGCCTACAGTAACTGGGAGCTCTCGGCAGATCGTGCCAACGCAGCGCGCCAAGAGCTGATCGCAGGCGGTATGTCCGAAGAAAAGGTCAAACGTATTCTTGGGCTGTCCTCTACCGTCAGTTTGGTTAAAGAAGACCCGTATGCAGCCGTTAACAGACGGATCAGCCTGGTTGTACTTAACGCCCGGTCTGAGCGTCGTATGGATCTTGAAAGCGCCACCGACAGTTTCGATGTTGATGCGCAAGGCAATATCGTCGAGGCACTCGAACAAAGTCTTGGGGCTGGTAAGGCCATGCCCGTCGATAACGCAAAATCCGCTGTGCCCGGCACTACGCCGCCGGCAGCGGCGCAGGGCAATAACAACTAAAGAACCAGAAGGAAAGGCAATGAGCGAAGGGGTCGACCTTAGTCAGTTTTATGACATGTTTTTCGACGAAGCCGACGAGCTGCTGGCCGATATGGAGCAGACGTTGCTCCAGCTGGATATTGGCCAGCCCGATATGGATCAGTTGAATGCCATCTTCAGGGCCGCCCACTCCATAAAAGGAGGGGCTGGTACGTTCGGGTGCTTCGGGCAGCTCGCCGAAACCACCCACTTACTCGAAAACCTGCTCGATGCTTTGCGCCAGGGCGAAATGACGCTGCGCAAAGACATGGTAGACCTATTCCTGGAAACTAAAGACGTGCTTTCCGATCAAGTCGCTGCTTATCGCAATGGCGAGCAGCCCGATGCCGAAGCTTACGAGCGAATTTGTGAACAATTGCGCCAGTTGGCGTTGCAAGAGGGCGGTAAAGTGCCGGCGAGTCCTGCCGGGGGTATGGCATCAAGTGCCGCGCAGGTGCCCGCTGCCAACGCTTCGGCAGTCGAAAGCCCTAAACCGACCGTAGCGGCCGAATCAACGCCAGTTGCCGCCCACGGTTCGAGCGATTTGCCCTTGCACGTAAGCCTGATCAACCTCAACGAGAAAGACGCCGAGGTTTTACAGGCAGAGATGATGCTCATGGGCGATATTCTGCATCAGGTCAAGGGCGATCAAACCCTCGATCTCTGGATCAAAACAACAGAATCGGCGGCCGATATCGAAGCTGTATGTTGTTTTGTTGTCGATAGCAAGCAGGTTACTGTGGTCGCGCAGGCTGTACCTGCTCAGGCCGATGTTTCGGCACCCGCAGTGCAAGCTGCGGCACCCGTCGCCAATGCCATACCTGCTACATCAGGGGTTGTTTCAGAGGCCGCGCCGGTAACCCAAGCCAACGAACAAAAAAATATTACGCCTGACCCCGCTGCCGCGCAGCCGTCTGCTGCCGCAGGTTCTACACCGTCGTCTTCCAAAGAGCGCGATGCAGGCAAGGCTGCCAACAAAGAGGCAGGCACATTGCGCGTAGGGGTCGAAAAAGTCGACCAGATCATCAACCTGGTCGGCGAGTTGGTCATTACGCAGGCCATGCTGGTGCAAACGGCATCCACCCTCGATCCCGTGCTGCACGATCGCCTGCTTAATGGTATCGAACACCTAGAGCGTAACGCCCGTGACCTCCAAGAGGCGGTCATGTCAATTCGCATGATGCCAATGGACTACGTTTTCAGCCGCTTCCCGCGGGTGGTGCGTGAAAATGCCCTCAAGCTCAATAAAGAAATTCGCCTTATTACAAAGGGGCAGGCAACCGAACTCGACAAGAGCCTCATCGAGCGAATTATCGACCCGCTCACCCATCTGGTGCGCAATAGTATTGATCACGGGCTCGAAACTCCTGAAGTTCGGGTGTCCAAAGGCAAAAAGCCCGAAGGTACGCTGACCTTGTCCGCGCAACATCTGGGGGGGCAGATTGTCATCGAAGTTTCCGACGACGGTGCTGGCTTGAGTCGCGAGCGCATTCTGAAAAAAGCGATTAGTTCAGGCTTCCCTGTCAATGACAGTACGCCCGACGAAGAGTTGTGGCAGCTGATTTTTGCGCCGGGTTTTTCAACCGCCGAAAAAGTGACCGAAATTTCAGGTCGTGGTGTTGGAATGGACGTCGTGCGCCGCAATATTCAAGACATGGGTGGTCATATCCAGTTGTCTTCACGGTCGGGGCAGGGCACGACAACCCGTATTTTTCTGCCGCTGACGCTGGCCATTCTGGATGGTATGTCGGTGCAGGTGGGCGAAGAAATATTCGTCTTGCCGCTCAGTCATGTGACCGAGTCGTTGCAGCCTTCGCTTGAGCAGGTACATAGCATTTCGCAGACCGAACAGGTTTTGCATGTGCGCGGCGAGTATCTGCCGCTGGTCGCCTTGCACGATGTTTTCAGCGTAGATAACGCCCAAACTGATATTTCAAAATCAATTGCCGTTATTTTGCAGGCCGAAGAAAACCGCTTTGCGTTACTCGTCGACCATCTCGTGGGTCAGCAGCAAGTCGTGGTTAAGAACCTCGAATCGAACTACCGGAAAATTCCGGGTATTTCGGCAGCAACCATTTTGGGCGATGGCAGCGTTGCATTGATTGTCGATGTCTTTGCCCTGATGCGCATGACATGCAGCAAAGGAACCCAGACTACCGCTATGAAAGTTCTCGGAGAACAAAATGCTTAACGAAACAAATAACAAGACGCAACAGGTCGACGACGCCGGTAAAGAGTTTCTGGTCTTTACCCTGGCCGCCCAAGAGTACGGTATCGATATCCTTAAAGTGCAAGAAATCCGTGGTTACGATAGCCAGAGCGTAACGCGTATTGCCAACGTGCCTTCGTTTATCAAGGGCGTAACCAATCTGCGCGGCGTGATCGTGCCTATCGTCGATATGCGCCTGAAGTTCAACCTTGAAAATGTTGAATACAACAGCCAGACAGTCGTGGTTATTCTCAACCTCGAAACTCGAGTAGTTGGCGTGGTGGTCGATGGCGTTTCCGACGTACTGATGTTGCGCCCGTCACAGATCAGTGCGGCGCCACAGTTTGGTACGGCTTTTTCTACCGAATATCTCACGGGTATCGGCACAGTCGGCGAGCGAATGCTTATTTTGGTCGACATCGAAAAGCTGATGACCAGCAGCGAAATGGCTCTGGTCGAACAAGCTATTGTCTAAAAAGATATTCAATTGACGACCTCGGTTTTTGCGCAGATGACGCCAGCGGTATTGCCCGTGGCGCCCGAAGAGTTTGAGCGGGCGACGCGTCTGCTGCATCAACGCACGGGAATTGTTGTAGGTGAGCACAAGCGCGAGATGGCGACGCGCACCCTCAGTTTGCGTGCACGCAAGTTGGGCGTAAACACGGTGTCCGATTATTTAGGGTTTTTGCAGCAGAACCCTGATGGCCCCGAATGGGAAGACTTCGTTAATGCATTCACCATCAACCATACGGCATTTTTTCGCGAGCAGCACCACTTCGAGACGCTGCGAAATTTTGTGAAAGGGCGGCGCGGCCCTATAAATATCTGGTGTTGCGCCTCGTCGACTGGTGAAGAGCCCTATTCAATAGCCATGACCTTGCAAGAGTCCGTGCCCAACGCCTCCAGTCAGGCGTCGATTTGGGCCACTGATATCGACACCCAAGCCATTGCACGTGCTCAAAAAGGCGTTTACACCCTTGAGCGCGTTAAGACGGTGCCCGAACCCTTATTGCGTAAATATTTTTTGCGCGGCAAAGACGCCAAGTCGGGCTTGGTCCGGGTCAAGCCCCTGTTGCAAGACATGATCAAGTTCGAACCATTGAACTTGTTGGCGCCCAAGTGGCCGGCCGATAAAAAATTCGATGCAATTTTTTGCCGGAACACGATGATTTATTTCGACAAAGAAACACAAACCAAAATCCTCGACCGGTTTGCCCCTATGCTTAAACCCGACGGCTTGTTGTTTGCCGGTCACTCAGAGAACTTCACCTATCTGACCAAGGCCTTCAAGCTGCAAGGTCAAACGGTTTACGTAGTTGTCCGATAAGCGGTAATGCCTGCTGCCAGTCCGGCGGGTGGTAAAGATTTTTAGTAGCACATATACAAAAGGCCAAAGTCATGAAGAAAATCCGGGTGTTATGCGTTGATGACTCGGCTCTGGTCCGTGGATTGATGACCGAGATCATCAATAAGCAGCCCGACATGGAAGTCGTGGCCGTTGCCCCCGACCCTCTGGTTGCCCGCGAGCTGATCAAGCTGCACAATCCTGATGTCCTGACACTGGATGTTGAAATGCCGCGCATGGACGGGCTCGATTTCCTTGAGCGCCTGATGCGGTTGCGGCCCATGCCTGTGGTGATGGTGTCGTCACTGACCGAACGCAACTCCGAAGTCACACTTAGGGCGCTTGAGCTGGGTGCTGTCGATTTCGTCACCAAACCCAAGTTGGGCCTGCGTGATGGTCTGATGGAATATAGCGACTTGATCGCCGACAAAATCCGTGCGGCGGCCAGCTCGCGCCCACGGCCTCGCCCCGCGGCGGTGCCTGGTGCGCCGGCGCAACGCCTGAATGCGGTGTTTTCAACGACCGAAAAAATCATTGCAATCGGGGCCTCTACAGGCGGCACTGAAGCCATTCGGCAGGTGCTGGTACCGTTGCCAGCCAACAGTCCGGCGATTATGATTACGCAGCATATGCCGGCTGGGTTTACGAAGTCATTTGTTCAACGGCTCGACAATCTTTGCGCAGTTCGGGTCCACGAGGCTGAAGACGGTCAGCGCGTCTTGCCTGGGCATGTGTACCTTGCGCCAGGTGGTGTGGCGCACATGAAGCTGGCGCGTTCTGGCGCAAACTATGTGGTTCGCCTCGAAGAAACCGAGCCTGTTAACCGGCATCGGCCTTCTGTCGATGTGCTGTTTCATTCTGTGGCACAAGTGGCCGGGAAGAACGCGGTTGGCGCACTGCTTACGGGTATGGGTAAAGACGGCGCCCAGGGTTTGCTGGCCATGAAACAGGCCGGCGCGGCTACATTTGCGCAAGATGAAGCCAGTTGCGTGGTCTTTGGCATGCCGCGCGAAGCATTACTGATTGGCGCTGCCGATGAGGCTGTTCCATTGCAAAATATTAGCGAAAAATTATTGTCTAGCGCGGGTGCGTACGGTCATCGCGTCTAAGCCGCCACGCGGGCAGTCATAAACTCAATCGGAGAGTAAAGTGGTTCAAAAAAACATCAAGATCCTCGTTGTGGACGACTTTCCCACAATGCGTCGGATCATTAAAAACCTGCTGAAAGACTTGGGCTTTGATAATGTCGATGAGGCGGAAGACGGCCAGATGGGCTTGGACAAAATTCGTAACGGCAATTTTGACCTTATCGTGTCTGACTGGAATATGCCCAATATGGACGGTCTGACCATGTTGCAGCATATTCGTGCCGATGCGGCGCTGGCCAGTTTGCCGGTGCTGATGGTGACGGCTGAAGCCAAAAAAGAAAACATTGTTGCGGCCGCCAAGGCCGGTGCCAGCGGTTATGTGGTCAAGCCATTTACTGCGGCGGTTCTCGAAGAGAAGCTGAACAAGATTTTCGAAAAGATCAACGCGTAAAGGGTGTGCCATGACGACCGAAGACCCCGGTGCGGTTGACGCCAGCCCCGAGCAGCACCCCGAACTTATCCAACGCATTGCCCATGTGACACGCATGCTGCGCGAAAGCATGCGAGAACTGGGTCTTGATCAGACCATCACCGAGGCCGCAGAAGCCATTCCCGATGCGCGTGATCGGCTTGATTACGTTGCTCAAATGACCGAGCAAGCTGCGAATCGGGTGCTGAATGCGGCTGAAGAGGCGCGTCCGTTGCAAGAAGAAATGCAGCGTCAGGCCGAGGGCCTCGATGCGCGTTGGCAAGAGTGGTTCAAGCATCCTGCCGAGCTTACCGAGGCGCGTCAGCTGGTTGACGATACGCGTGCGTTGTTGCGTGATATCCCGACAAAAACTCAGGTGTCGCAAGACAAGCTCATGGAAATCATTATGGCCCAAGATTTCCAGGACCTGACCGGTCAGGTCATTATGCGTATGTTGGGCGTGATCAGCGCGATCGAGACTGAACTGGTTCAAGTACTAATTAACTACTTGCCTGAAGACCAGCGCCAGGTTAAGCAAAAAGAAATGGATTCTTTGCTTAATGGCCCCCAGGTTAAGCCCGAAGGCAAACCAGAAGTTGTGTCGAGCCAGGATCAGGTCGACGACTTATTGTCCAGTCTGGGTTTTTAGGCCCGAATTAAGCGCTTTTATTGGTGTTGCTTGCCACTTAGGTAAAATCGGCCAGCCCTTATACTCCGGGCAGGTAGGTTTTACCTTTTATTTTTTCCGGCAGCATTTTGACCCATGGCAGAGGATAGCGACCTCGAAAAAACCGAATCAGCCACCCCCCGGCGCCTGGAAAAGGCGCGAGAAGATGGGCAGGTGGCGCGTTCGCGCGAGCTCAATACCTTCATGTTGCTGGCCGGCGGCGTGGCCGGTTTATGGTTCATGGGCGGCGAGCTCTACCGTACCCTGACCGGCGTGATACGTGCCGGCATGTGGTTCGACCTGCGGGTTGCCAAAGATACCGCAGTCATGACCGCACAGGCGGCCAACTCGGCTTGGAACGCGCTGCTGGTTCTGCTGCCGATTTTTGGCATATTGGTCATATTGGCCGTGTTTTCGTCGGTTTCGCTTGGCGGGTTGCTGTTTTCTACGAAGGCACTTGAGCCCAAGTTCGAACGCATGAACCCCTTGAAAGGCGTCATGCGCATGTTCTCAGCGCAAACCTTGGTCGAGTTGATTAAGACCTTGCTTAAAGCAACGGTTATCGGCGGCATCTCGGCCGCAGTCATTTGGGCTTACCGCGACGACATGCTGGCGCTGACTTATGCGTCGCCGACCGCTGCGCTGGTCAATGGCATGCGACTGGTGGCCTTGTGTAGCGCCCTTATAGTTGCTGCATTGCTGCTTATTGTGTTCATCGATGCGCCTTGGCAGTTGTACAGTCATCATAAAAAGCTGCGAATGAGCCGTCAGGACGTCAAGCAAGAACACAAAGAAAGCGAGGGCGACCCACACGTCAAAGGGCGTATCAGGGCGCAGCAACGTGCCATGGCACGGCGTCGCATGATGTCCGAGGTTCCCAAGGCCGACGTGGTTGTCACCAACCCTACGCATTATGCGGTAGCGTTAAAGTACGAAGATGGCGGTACCGGCGCGCCACGTGTCGTGGCCAAAGGCAGTGGCCTGATCGCCGCACGCATACGCATGCTTGCCGATGAGCATAAAGTCCCCATGTTCAGCGCGCCGCCACTGGCTCGTGCCTTGCACGAGCATGTCGAGCTGGGGCACGAAATTCCTGTCGAACTCTATAAAGCGGTGGCCGAGGTCTTGGCCTGGGTGTTCCAGCTGCGAAGCTGGAACAATGGCACGGGTGCAGAACCCCTGGTGCCCGACAATTTACCGGTACCGCCCGAGCTCGACCCCTTGTCGGCTAAATAGCCAGGCACCTGAATTTAATGAATAACTTACTCGCCCTGTTTAAAGCCAACGGTTCGCAGCACGCACGATTGCTGGCCGGCCCCGTCTTGATCATCATGGTTTTGTCCATGATGATCCTGCCGTTGTCGCCCATCGTCCTCGACTTGTTTTTTACGTTCAACATCGCGATGTCGATCATGGTGCTGTTGGTGGCCATGTTTACTAAAAAGCCGCTCGATTTCGCGGCTTTCCCGGCGGTGCTGCTGTTTACCACCTTGTTAAGGCTGGCGCTTAACGTCGCCTCGACCCGCGTGGTGCTGATGAACGGGCATCAAGGCCCCGACGCAGCCGGCCAGGTCATCGAAGCTTTCGGTCACTTTCTTATCGGCGGCAATTTTGCGGTCGGTATCATCGTGTTCATCATTCTGGTCATCATCAACTTCATGGTCATCACCAAGGGTGCGGGGCGTATTGCCGAAGTCGGCGCACGCTTTACGCTCGATGCGATGCCGGGTAAGCAGATGGCTATTGATGCCGATCTGAATGCGGGGCTGATTGGTGAAGAAGAGGCGCGCCGACGCCGCTCCGAGGTGAGTCAGGAGGCGGAGTTCTATGGTTCGATGGACGGCGCCAGCAAGTTCGTGCGTGGCGACGCCGTCGCAGGTTTGCTGATCATGGTCATCAACGTTGTTGGTGGCCTGATCGTGGGCGTTGGTCAGCACGGCTTAAGTTTCGCTGATGCCGCCGAGGTCTACACTATTCTGGCGATTGGCGACGGTCTGGTCGCGCAAATTCCGGCGCTCGTTATTTCAACTGCTGCGGGTGTAGTGGTGTCGCGTGTGGCTACCGACGAAGATATCGGCCAGCAAATGGTCGGGCAATTGTTGGCCAATCCCACCGTCATGTTCATCACGGCCGCTATTTTGGGCATCATGGGGCTCATTCCCAACATGCCGCATTTCGCATTTTTGTTGTTGGCCGCTTCGTTAGCCGGCACGGGCTGGGTGCTTTACAAGCGTCAGCAGGAAGAAGCCGTGAAGGCGGCGCCGGATCCCGTCCAGCAGCAGGCAGCAGCCGAAGCTGCCGCAGCCGAGGCGACCTGGGATGACGTTGCCTTGGTCGACCCGCTGGGGCTTGAGGTCGGCTACCGGTTGATTTCCTTGGTCGACCACTCTCAAAATGGCGAGTTGTTGCACCGGATTCGCAGTCTACGTAAAAAGTTTGCGCAAGACGTCGGCTTTTTGCCGCCCGTGGTGCATATTCGTGACAATCTCGAGCTCAAACCCAACGAATACCGTATTTTGCTGTCGGGCGTTGAAGTCGGGCGCGGCCTGGCCATGCCTGACCAATGGATGGCGATCGACCCGGGCGAGGTGGCTACCAAGTTGCCGGGTACTCCAACGACCGACCCCGCGTTTGGCTTGCCGGCTGTATGGATTGATGTGTCGTTGCGTGAACAGGCACAGATTGCTGGCTATACCGTGGTGGACGCGGGTACCGTTGTGGCGACGCATTTAAATCATTTAATGCATCGCTACGGTGCCCAGTTACTGGGCCGTCAAGAAGTCCAGCAGTTGCTTGACCATATTGCAAAAGAGTCGCCCAAGCTGGTCGAAGACCTGGTGCCCAAGACCATCAGCCTGACCGCCTTGCAGAAAATATTGCGAGGCTTGCTCGACGAAGAGGTACCCATTCGAGATGTCCGCACTATTATCGAATGCCTTGCCGAACATGCACCACGACTTTCGGCCATGAATGCTAATGGTACTGGGCCCGATCCAGTCGAGTTGTTGCAGCAGGTTCGTATGGCATTGGGCAGGGCAATTACTCAGCAGTGGTTTCCGGGCGATGGCGACTTGCGCGTTATTGGCCTCGATCCCAAACTCGAGCGGGTGCTGACTCAGGCGCTCACTACAAGTGGTGCGCTCGAGCCTGGTCTGGCTGAAACTCTGCTCAACGACGCACAGCGCGCCATCAATGCGCAAGAAGCGCGTGGTGATGCAGCCGTGCTTGTTGTGCCGCCTGTGTTGCGATCTTCATTGTCGCGATTCTTGCGACATCATTTTCCGCAACTGGGTGTCTTGTCCAACTTCGAAATTCCTGAAGAACGTATACTGCGTATCACTTCAGTAATTGGCGGGAGTCCTAGTTGAACATTAGTCGTTTTTTCGGCGCGACGAATCGTGAAGCCCTGCGTCAGGTTCGTCTGGCGCTTGGGCCTGATGCGCTGATTATTTCCAATCGCCGTGTCAATGGCGGCGTCGAAATACTGGCCACCGATCAAACCGCATTACCCGATAATGTCGTGCAGCAGATTGCAGCTCAAGAAGCCGAAGCTGCAGCCAAGCAGGCGCCCGTCACAATGCGTACCGCTTTTCGACGTCCTGATCCGGCTTCGGGTCCGGTGTCATATCCGGGTATGCCTGGGACACCGCCCACGTCTGCCTCTGGCAGTGATCCGCGTCGTGCCGGGGCTTTGTCCGGGCACATGTCTTCTGCAGAGGGCGGATCACGTCCGACCGGCGCGATGCCGTCCGCTGGCGGTTTGCCTCCTTCGGGGTTGCGTCAGCCGCCGGCAACAGGTTTGCGCCCAGCGCCGGCAGCTTTGGCTGCAGCGATGGGCGGGCCGGCCGAGTCGTCCGGCGATGTGCTTGGGGCCATCGGCGCTCTGCAAGGCGTTCTTGAAAGCCGTATCGACGAACTTTTATGGGGCAGCCAGCTGCGTCGGGCGCCCCAGGCTATTTCACTTTTTCAAACCCTGTTGGGTTTTGGGTTCAGTACGGCACTGCTTCGGGCCATGCTTAAGCGTTTGCCAGAAAACATGGGTGCCAAAGCGGCATTTCAGTGGGCACGCAACGAATTGGTGCGCCACTTGCCCGTGCTTGAAACTGAAGACGAGCTTTGGCAACCTGGTGCAGTCGTGGCGCTGGTGGGGCCGACCGGTGTGGGTAAAACGACGACGGTGGCCAAGCTGGCCGCGCGTTGCGTCAAGCGTTTGGGTGCAGAAAATGTGGTGTTGCTGACGACCGACACCTACCGTATTGGAGCCCACGAACAGTTACGCATTTATGGCCAAATGATGCGCGTGCCGGTTCACGTGGTTCAAGATGCTGCCGAGTTGCGCCGTATCCTGGGCGGTGTGAGCGCGCATCAAACCGTGCTTATCGACAACGTAGGTATCAGCCAACGCGATCGCCATGTGGCTGAACAGGCCACCATGCTGGGCCAGGCCGGGCGCGACATCCAGCGCTTGCTCGTACTGAATGCCTCCAGCCACGGTGATACGCTCGATGAAGTCGCCCGCAGCTACACCAATGATGGTGGCAGCCGGTTGCGCGGTTGCATCATTACCAAGGTCGACGAAGCAACTCGCCTGGGCGCTGCACTCGACACGGCCATTCGCTATCAGTTGCCGGTTTGCTATATATCCGACGGTCAGAAAGTTCCGCAAAACCTGTCGTATTTGTCGGCGTCTGATTTAGTCGACCGGGCCATGGTCAAGCCACAGTCTCAGGCTTTGTATGCGCCGTCCGAGGCCGATTTTGCGGCCCTGATGTCCATGGCCAAGCCGGCTGAAGAGACACCTCAGAATATCGAGAAAAAGCGTCGTCAGTTATTGCCGAATTTGTTGACGGTTGCCGGCAGTGCGGGCAGTGGCGTCGAGCTCGCCGACATCGAGGGCGCTTGTGCGCAAATCGACGACGATCTGCTGACCTCTGAAACTTACGAGCTGTGGCGCCGCTATTTTAAAGGTGATATTACCGACGGCATCCAGGCATTGGGCTTGCACTTATTGCGGGCCGCGCAAAACGAATTTGTAGGCCAGCAGGGGCAATACATGCTGGCATTGCACGATCAAATTGCGCTGCGAGAATCCGATAACCGTTCGGCAGGCCGCTTGCGCGCCACAGTATTGTGCAGTCAATCCGGCACACCTTGGGCGTCGCCTTATCAGCAGCTTACGCTGGCCGACGGGTGGCGAGCCTCCGACGGCAGTTCCGCGCTTCAGGCACCTGGCAACATCGAGGCCTTGCTGGACCAGATCAGTTGGGTGGCGCAGTCGCTGGCCGAAGTGCCTGTGTTGCATGTTTTCGACCAGTCAACGCAAGCGCTTTGGCATGCGGTGTCTGCGTCGGGTGCAGCTTGGCTGTCGCCATGCCCCGCAACAACCAAAGTGTACGAACAGGGGTGCGCCACGACGGTAGGCGCGCTGTCCAAGGCCGTCGACTACCATCCCGTCGGCGCACTCAACGAGCTCCTCGATCTGGCCGAAATTCAAAGCATAGATCGTGGGCGGCTGGTTGTTTGGGCTGGCGTTCAAGCCGTAGAGCTTGTATCTCGGCAGGCCGGCCATCTGCCAGTGCTTCTGGTGGCTGCTCGCGTAGTCGATCGCGACAGCGGTACTGTATTGCGCACGGTGCATGGGCTTGCACATGCCACCACCATCAATGCATCGCCCGAGCGTTTGGCAATGGCGTTGTTGGTCGCCACCGAGCAGAAAGCCGCTTTCCGTCTGGCCGCCCGCTGGTGGCCTATGCTTGCGCCACGACAATGGGCCGATGCCTCTCAAAAGCGTGCGTTGACCGCCATACAGGTAGGGCTGACAACGTGGCATGCTCTTGCGGGTGTTGAGACTGTCGGGTTGCGTAAGGCGCTTTTGGGCCTGGCGGGTAGCCCAAGACCCACTCAGGTGGCAGCAGTGTCGGCCATGATGAAATTGTTTACGCTCAAAGAAATGACCGTCTGAGCTGACAGGCCCAGGTAACCGCAGGCATGTATAACGTAATCTGCCTGCGGGTGCCGCTTCACCTATCTTTGTTTAAGCTTGCCCAAGACGTGATACGCCTGTGACTGCCGGATATCAGCCGGCTTTGACGGGCTTGAGCCGTGGTTGGGTGCTACCGCCGGGGGTGTCGAGGTGTTTCGACTTTCCGCTGGCGTCGTAGACTTCGCTAGCCCCTGTACCTACATTGGCTAGGCGTTGCAATACTTCCAGCATCTGCCGGTTTTGGCGTTGCAGCAAGCCAATAGATGCGCCGTTGGTTTCGTTCAGGCTGCGTGCTTGCAGGGCGAGGTCGGTTAGCCGTGCCGCTAGGGTAGAGGCTTCGGGGTGTGCTTTTGCTGCTGCTTGTAAACCAGCATGGCCTGCAGAAAAACCGAGGGCCTCGAGGGCTTGGTCGCGGGCTTGCGTCGCCTGCCCCAGTTGTTCGGCGTGTTGTTCTTTTTTCTGGCTTGATGCAACCAGCTCGTCGGGGCGGCCCGATTCGAGAATTTGAGCTTCGCTTTTCAGGGTGTCGATAAACCGCCCGACGAGACGCACTTCGGTATCAAGACAATTGATAAGGGCTTGAAGTGCTTCGGGCTGGTCTGACATGATGGCTACTTATTTGAGAAGTTCGCGGGCACTTGCCAGCAACGAGTCGGCGATGCGCTCGGGGTTGACTTTGAGTTCGCCAGCAGCGATGGCATCGCGGATTTGCTGGACGCGCTCCATGTTGATGTCGTTGTCGCTGTTTTCGAGGCTGGACAAGTGTCGTGCTGTGCTGCTGAGGTCGACAGCCGATTTGCCGGTTGGGCCTGCGTTATTTTGGGTCGCGGTTGCGCCCGCCCGTTGAGGGGCAATTGGATTAACGGCAGGTTTGTTCAGCGACGGTGTGATTTTCACGGGTTGCTCCGGTGTAACAGGGCGTCTGAGCCCTAAGTATAGAGGGTAACGGACGCACGACACAAAACTTTAGCCGCTAAAACAAGATTCTTACATCGGGATGATGACGGTTTGGGCATTAAGTACGGTGGCTGTCACGATTTGGCCTGATGCGGTCTTGACCTGGATTTGGGTACCCGGTTCGCCGCCCTGCATGGCCTGGCCGTCGCTGCTGGCGACAAACCCCAGGCCCCGAACCTCTATTTTAACGCGTTGCCCCCGTTCAATAGAGTCGGGGCTGCGTAAGGCAGATGCCTTGATTGGGCGCCTGGCGGCTAAGCGCTGGGTGGTAATGTAGCCAACGAGTTGACCCGGGTCGAGCAACGACCCCGCGGGTAGGCGAAGCAGGTCGCCTTCTTGCGGCAAGATATCGTCTAGGCTAAGCACACTGCCTGCATTAACACTGCGTGCGGCAACGTAATACACGCCGTCGATGCGTACATTGACCTGGGTGTAGCCGACCCACGGTTGCGGTGCCAAGCATCGTATGCCCACGTTAAGCCGTGATCGTAACGTTTGGCGGCCTGGCAAGAAAATTTCGTAGTCGGCGCAGGCCGGCTGTCTTTGCAGGTTGGGGTCAGAGATCGAGATCACGGGTACGCCAGGCCACGAAGCGGCCAGATCTTGCAAAAATGCCTCGATATCGGACACCAAGGCATCGGTGTTGATGGCTGGGGATTCGGGAGAGGAGGGGGCTGATTGCGCTGCGGCCCAGGTGGGGGCTAAGAAAAGCAGAACGCTGAGCCCTAGGGCATTTAATGTGGACATGGCCCCATTTTAAGGCCCGTTCAAAGTGTCGCCAATAGCCGGTTCGCCCGATGACTGCAATTCAACTGGGGAATTGGCCGACAAATTGCACCTTATTTCGAAGTTTGTCTTGCGAGGCCGGCGTCTACTATAGAACCTGACGATTAACGGCTGCATAGGTAAAACCTTTAGGCCGGTAATCAAAAATTTGCGTTTTGAATTGTACAGGTTGGATCATGGTTGATCGTATCGGCGAAGATTTCAAGTTTTTCCAGGACGCCATCAGGCTGCGTCAGCAGCGTCAAGAAGTGCTGGCTGCAAATATTGCCAATGCCGACACGCCTAATTACAAGGCCCGCGACTTTGATTTTGGCAGTGCCCTGAAAGAAGCAATGGGCAATGGCCACCAGCGTTTGCCCGACACAGCGCTGGCAACGACATCGGCGCGGCACATTCCAGGTTTGGCGCAATCACCCGCGGGTGCCAATTTGCTTTACCGTCAGCCTTTGCAGCCCAGTCTTGATGGCAACACCGTCGATATGGATGTCGAGCGCGTGCAGTTTGCCGAGAACACCACCAAATATCAAACCGACCTCACTATCATTTCCCAGCGTATCAAGGGTCTGATGGCCGCGTTGCAGCAGTAATTAGGGTTATTAAGTCATGTCTTCGTTAAGTCTTTTTCAGATCGCCGGCTCGGCGCTTACCGCCCAGTCGCAACGCATGAACGTTTCGGCCAGTAATTTGGCCAACGCCGACAGCGTCGCCGGCCCCGACGGCCAGCCCTACAAGGCCCGTCAGGTTGTCTTCGAAATGGTGCCGCAGGGCGGCCAAAATGCCGGCCGTGCGGCAGCGGTGGGTGGTGTGCAGGTGTCTCGTGTCATCGAAAGCAACGCAGCCCCGCGCATGCAATACGACCCCAAAAACCCATTGGCCAACGCCGACGGTTACGTCACCTTGCCTAATGTCGATGTCGTTGCAGAAACCGTCAATATGCTTTCAGCGTCGCGCTCTTACCAGGCCAACGTCGAAGTCATCAATACGGCCAAAAGCCTGATGAATCGTACGTTGTCGATTGGTCAGTAACAGTTTTAATGGCCAGGCGGTGATGCCTGGCCCCGATACGGAGATTGAACCGTGGCTACAGTGAATCCTACCAGTAATGCCGTTGATTCGGCCTCTATGTTTGCAGCAAATGCGGCAGCAAACAAGCGGGCCGAAGACGCCAAGAATCAGTTCATGACCTTGTTGGTGACGCAGTTGCGTAACCAAGATCCTTTAAGCCCAATGGACAATGCGCAGTTCACTTCGCAATTGGCGCAGCTCGAGACGGTAAACGGCATTACACAGCTGAACAATACGTTGCTGGCGTTGTCTGGTCAGCTCGACATGACCCAGTCCATGCAGGCTGCCAGTCTGATTGGCAAGGGCGTCCTGGTCACGGGCAATAAGATTTCCTTGGGCAGCTCGCAGGTCGATGGCGAAACGGTCAAAGTGGCGACACCGTTCGGGGTCGATCTTATTTCGTCCGCTCAAAAGGTTGTTGTCACCATTCAAGACGGCAGCGGCCGTGCAGTGCGCACTATCGAACTGGGTGCCACACCCTCAGGCGTGCTCTCCATGGAGTGGGACGGCCTGGACGACGCCGGTCAGCCGGTGGCCGATGGCGCCTATTCGGTGCAGGTTGCCGCCACAGGCGCCGAAGGCGTAGCGGTCAGCAGTGAAGCACTCACGTACGGCAAGGTTTCAAGTGTTGCGTATGCCTCCGACGGCGTGCGGCTCGACCTCGGTCTTGTGGGGTCACGCTCGCTGTTCGACATTCGCAAAATTATGTAATTCATTCGTTAAGTTAACGGTCAGGACAAGGAAGAATCATGGGTTTCGGTCAAGGTTTAAGCGGTCTGAATGCTGCTGCACAAGAGCTCGACGTCATTGGCAACAACATTGCCAACGCGGGCACAGTCGGCTTCAAGTCGTCGTCGGTGGTGTTCTCCGACGTCTACGCCAATTCGCAGGTCGGTCTGGGGGTCAAGCTGGCCGCTGTCAACCAGCGTTTTACGGTGGGTTCCATCACAAACACGGGTAACCAGCTCGACCTGGCCATCGACGGCATGAAGGGCTTGTTCCGTGTCGAGGACCCCAACGGCAATATTCTGTATACCCGTAACGGTCAGTTCTTTGCCGACGAAAAGAACTTTATTGTCAATGCACAAGGCCAGCGTCTTACCGGTTTTGGCCTGATTGGCGATGATATGGCGCCGCTTCAGGTACCCCTGGGTAACTTGCCTCCGTCTGCAACCACCGATATTGCGACGATGACCAACCTGAACGCAAACGCCAACATTGTGTACGAACAAGGCGATACCATCGGGCTGGTGTATGCCAGTAGCGATGGGGGGACGACTTGGAATCAATACCGTTATCGTATGGATAGTGCCTCTGGCGCTATCTTGTCATGGAGCAATGCGGACGGTTCGCCAGCGACGCTTGCCGATGGTAATTATAATTTTGCAAATGATGCCGCCGGTACAGGATCAGTAGGTCCGTTCGCAGTGGCTGGTAATGCAGTCGCACCTGCCGACACCGCAGCAATTAAATCGGTCGGCGAAACCGACGGCATCGTTGCCCGTCCGTTCAGCACTACCGACGCCAACAGCTATACCCACTCGTTGCCGTTAACGGCTTACGACTCGCTGGGTAATTCCCACCAGTTCATTCAGTATTTCGTCAAGCGCGAATCGGATGCGGGCCAAACCGCCTGGGACGTCTACTATGCCATGGATGGTAATGTCATCAACCCCACCGCACCGCACCAGATGCGCTTCTCGGAAAGTGGTCAGTTGGTGTCTGGCCAGCAGAACACGCTCAACATTACCAATGTTGGCGGGCTTACAGCGCCTGCTGCCGATTTGGAACTCGCCTTTGATTACGACAAATCCACATCGTTCAGCGGCGCGTTCTCCTATACGTTTACCCCCAGTGGTTACCCCACGGGCGAATATGCCGGCATCTCTATCGGTACAGACGGCGCGGTAATTGCCAGCTATACCAACGGCGAAATGCGCACCACTGGTTACGTGGCTCTGGCAAACTTTAATAACTTGAATGGTCTCAAACCTTCGGGCGACAACGCTTGGGTAGAAACCGGCGCGTCGGGTCAGCCTATCGTGGGCCGTCCTGGTACTAATGGTCTGGCAAGCATCAAAGGGCAGGCGGTCGAAGACTCCAACGTCGACCTTAGCCAGGAATTGGTGCGCATGATTATTGCTCAGCGCTTCTATCAAGCTAACGCACAAACCATCAAAACCCAGGATCAGATCGTCCAGAATCTGATCTCGATGCGCTAATCGGCTTAAGTTATGGATCGTATTGCGTATATCGCAGCGGGTGGGGCGGCTAAGGTGCTTGAGCAGCAGTCGGTGCTCAGCAACAACATGGCCAACGTGGCTACCTCTGGCTTTCGTGAACAGCTCGTTAATTACCGCGCTGTTCCCATCAATGCCGAAAATACCTCGCCCACCCGAGTCGCGACCATTGCATCAACCCCGGGCAGTAATTTTGGGCAAGGCGCCATGACCGAAACCGGTCATGCGCTTGATGTAGCGGTTATGGGAGACGGCTGGTTTGCTGTGCGGGGCCCTAATGGTCAAGAGGCCTACACGCGTGCCGGTGATCTTGCGGTCAACCAAAACAACCAGTTGGTTAACCAAGCCGGTCATGTGATGTTGTCTAACGACGGCGCGCCCATCGAGGTGCCCGAGCGCGGCAGCATTACGTTTACGTCTGATGGCTCAATTACCGCGCTGGGTGCAGGTGACAACCCCGCCGACATTCAAGTTATTGGTCAGCTCAAGTTGGTCAACCCACCAGCGCAGGCCATGCAGCGCGGCGACGACGGCCTGTTCCGCTTCGACCAGGGCAATGGCCCCGCGGCTGCACCGGCAGACCCTGCGGTGCGCATGGTGTCTGGCTTTGTCGAGAAAAGCAACGTCAGCGCTGCCGAAACCATGATCGGCCTGATTCGTAACGGCCGCATGTTCGAGATGCAGATGCAGATTATTCAAGATGCTGATCGTAACGCCGAGCGCGCTAACAGCATTTTGTCGAGCAACGGTTAATGTAAAGCAGGGCGACGCAAATCTCGCCCCAAAGGAAAAACAATGATTCGTTCGTTATGGATTGCCAAGACAGGTCTTGAAGCTCAACAGACCAATCTCGATGTCATTTCAAACAACCTGGCTAACGTCAACACCTCTGGTTTTAAGCGCAGCCGCGCGGTGTTCGAAGACCTGATGTACCAAACCATTCGCCAGCCGGGCGCGCAGGTGGGTGCCGCCAACCAGCTGCCTTCGGGTATGCAGTTGGGTACCGGTGTGCGTACCGTTGCCACCGAGCGCATCCATTCGCAAGGCAATATGCGCGAAACCGGTAACCAGCTCGATGTGGCTATTCAGGGTCGTGGCTTTTTGCAGGTCGAAATGCCTGACGGTACATTTGCCTACACGCGTGACGGCAGCTTGCAAGTTGATCAGAACGGTCAGTTAGTGACGGCGGGCGGCTACCCGGTACAGCCGCCCATCAACATTCCCGACAATGCGCTGAGCGTCAGTATTGCCCGCGATGGCACCGTATCCATCACGCAGCCTGGTGCCGTCGGTGCTAGCGTCGAAGTCGGTCAAATTCAGCTGACGACGTTCATCAACCCCACTGGCTTGCAAAGCTTGGGCGAAAACCTCTACGCCGAAACCGATGCCTCTGGCCCGGGCAACTTTGCTCAGCCTGGCTTGGATGGTGCGGGTTTGCTGATGCAAAACTATGTTGAAACGTCGAACGTCAACGTAGCCGAAGAGCTCGTGAACATGATTACGTCGCAGCGTGCATACGAAATGAACAGTAAAGCTATCCAGACATCCGACCAGATGCTTGCTCGCTTGACTCAGCTGTAATTTTATTGGTCTGGAATATCGATGTTGCTTCGTGGTTTTCGTGGGTATGTGGTAGCGGCAGTGGCTGTTCTGGTTCAGGGTTGTGCACTTGTGCCACCTGAGCCTATTGTTACGGGGCCGCTCACGGCGCCGCCGCCTCCCATGAATACGGTCATGCCCGAGCCCAACGGCTCGATCTATCAACCGACGGCGTATGGTAATTACCCGTTGTTCGAAGACCGTCGTCCGCGCAATGTGGGTGATATCGTCACGATCATCATTCAAGAGCGCACCAACGCTGCCAAAAGCGTAGCGACCGAGTCCAGTCGCTCTGGCAGCGCCGGCTTAGGCATTGAGCTGGCGCCGGCAATTTTGCCTTCCAATATTGGCCCGCAGCAAAATTTCAACATGGGCGGCAACAACGATGCCGAAGGCAGGGGGTCTAGCCAGGCCAACAATACATTCTCCGGTACGTTGACCACAACCGTTATAGGCGTGTTGCCTAACGGCAATTTACAAATCGCCGGCGAGAAGCAAATTGCCATTAACCGTGGGTCTGAGTACATCCGGTTTTCTGGTGTTGTCGACCCGCGCTCTATCTCTGGCGCGGGTACGGTGCCTTCTACGCAAGTTGCTGACGCCAAAATCGAGTATCGCAGCAAGGGTCGTATGGATGAGGTTCAGGAAATGGGCTGGTTGCAGCGTTTCTTCCTCAACATTTCGCCGTTCTAATCTCTCTCGGTCATACGTATGAAATTTCTTAAATATTTCTTTGCCGTGTTGGCGCTGGTGCTGATGGTGCCGGCCCAGGCTGATCGCATCAAAGATCTGGCTTCAATACAAGGCGTCCGTGAGAACCAGTTGATTGGTTACGGTTTGGTGGTGGGCCTGGACGGTAGTGGCGATCAGGTGCGTCAGTCGCCTTTTACGCAGCAAAGTCTTACGAACATGTTGTCCCAGCTTGGTGTGACCGTACCCCAGGGCACCAATATGCAGATTAAAAACGTGGCCGCTGTGATGGTAACGGCGCGTTTGCCCGCCTTTGCCCGCCCAGGGCAGGCTGTCGATGTCGTTGTTTCTTCGATGGGCAATGCCAAAAGCTTGCGTGGTGGCACGTTGTTGATGACGCCTCTCAAAGGCGCCAATGGCCAGGTTTACGCTATTGCCCAAGGTAATTTGCTTGTAGGTGGCGCAGGTGCGCAATCGGGTGGGTCCAGTGTGCAGGTTAATCAGCTGAATGGCGGTACGATTCCCGATGGCGCGATCGTCGAGCGCGGGGTGCCCACGACATTTATTCGCGATGGCTTCATCAACCTCGAACTGAACACCACTGATTTTGGTATTGCGCAAAACGTGGCGTCTGCGGTTAACCGCAAGCTGGGCGCTGGTACCGCGTCTGTGCTTGATGGGCGTTTGGTTCAGCTGAGGGGCCCCACCGATCCTGAGCGTCAGGCCTTGTTCCTGTCGCAAATCGAAAATATTCAAGTGGCCTTGCCGCCTGCCCGTGCAAAAGTCATTATTAATGCGCGTACCGGATCTGTGGTCATGAACCGTACGGTAACCATCGAAGAAGCTGCGATTGCCTACGGAAACCTGTCTGTTGCTATCAGCAGCCAGCAGCAGGTCAACCAGCCCGACACGCCCTTTGCCGGCGGCGAAACGGTGGTGACCGAAAGCACCCAAATCGAGATGCGCACCGACAGTGGCAGCATCAAGCGGGTAAAAACGAGTGCCCGCCTGGCTGATGTCGTTAGTGCGTTGAATGCCTTGGGGGCGACACCTCAAGATTTGCTGTCGATACTGCAAACACTCAAAAGCGCGGGCGCTCTGCGCGCCGATCTTGAAATCATCTGACGTTTGACTGCCATGAACGCACCGCTTTATCTGCCTCGTCCTGCCGATCAAGTGTCCTCGATGGACATGAATCATCTGAACCGTTTGCGTGGCGATGTGCAGGGCATGGGCGCGCTCGATCCCAAAGCGCAGGAAGAGGTTGCCCAGCAGTTCGAGGCCTTGTTCATCCAGCAAATGCTCAAGCAGGCCCGCGCCTCGACACCAGGTATCGAAGGTATTTTCGACAGCGATCAAACGCGTTTGGCTCAGAGCTTGTCCGATGAGCAATCGGCGCAGACGCTGGCCAAATCGGGGTTGGGCCTGGCTCAAGCTTTGCTGTCGCAAATGCGGGGCGAAATGCAGCCCGCGGTCGATCCGCGTTTGCCGCACGATCGTGGTCTGGCCGCCGCTGCGGCGCTGCAGTCATCGGGCGTAGGGTCGCCAAATAAATTTGATTCAATTACCGATTTGCTCCAACTGTTGGGCAATACGCCCGTAGCCAAGCAGGCTAAGGCCACAACCGAAGCCTTGTATACGGCCATTAAAGGTTCGCCCGCTCACATAGAAGAGTTCGTGGCGAAATTGGGCGGTGCTGCGCGCCAGGCCGCGGAAAGCAGCGGTATTCCGGCTAAATTGATTCTTAGCCAGGCTGCGCTCGAATCGGGGTGGGGGCGGCGTGAAATCCGCGGCGAAGATGGCAGTAACAGCTATAACCTGTTCGGTATCAAGGCTACGTCAAACTGGACTGGCAAAGTCGTGAATATCACCACCACCGAGTACGTCGACGGCCAGCCGCAAAAAATGGTGCAGCCATTCCGGGCCTACAACTCGTATGCCGAATCATTTGCCGACTATGCGCGCTTGATCAGCCAGTCCGAGCGCTACAGCGAGGTGATGACGGCGCCCAATGCCGAAGCGGCGGCGGTAAGGATCCAGCAGGCGGGTTATGCAACTGATCCAAAATACGCAGACAAGCTCATTTCTATCATGGGTTACCTAGACGATCGTCTGGGGCCGAAGCAGGTAGCGCGTGCTAACCCGACTTCTTCGGTAACCCCCGGTTAAGGCGCTAAACATTTGGCGATTCCGGCCGTTAACCTGACGTAAGGTTATTTACCCTGTTTTCTTAGTGGAACCTCAATGAATTTAGCGAATCTGGGTCTGTCGGGCATCAATGTTGCACAAAACCGTCTCCAGACCACCGGCCACAACATCAATAACGCCAATACCGATGGCTATAACCGTCAGTCGGTCAATGTTTCGACGGCGGGTGCTCAGAGCATGGGGCGTGGGTATATCGGCATGGGCGTGAAAACCGACTCCATTGAGCGCGCCTACGACAACTTTTTGTATCGTCAGTTGGTCAATTCGCAAAGCAAAGAGTCCGAGCTTGCGTCTTACGGTACCGAGATTAAGCAAATCAATAATCTGTTTGCCGATCGCACGGTAGGCATTTCACCGGCGCTGCAAAAGTTTTTTGACGGCATTCAGGCCGTGGCATCGGCGCCTGCTGATCCGGCCGCCCGTAAAGAGCTGCTGGGCCGCGCTTCGAGTCTTGTGGGTCAAATCAATGATGCCAACGCATTCCTTGACGACCAGCGCAATAACCTGAATACGCAAATCAGCACGACGGTGCGCCAGATCAATAGTTACGTCGAACGCATTCACGGTTTCAACCAGCAAATTGTGACGGCTAAGGCTGCCGGCGCAGGCGCTGCGCCTAACGATCTGCTCGATCAGCGCGATCAGGCTGTGGCTGAACTAAATAAGCTGGTGGGCGTTACTGTTATCGAACAAGGCGATCGATTTGGGTTGTCGTTTGGCAGCGGGCAAGTATTGCTGAGCGCCGACACGATGTACCCGCTTACGGCCAAGCCGTCCGACAACGACCCTAAACGTACGGTGGTTTCGTACACCATGCCGGTGGGCAACAACAAAACCACCCAAGTCGAAATCGACGATCAGTACATCCGCGGCGGTGCTTTGGGCGGCCTCATGCAGTATCGTTCCGAAACGCTCGACCCTATCCAGAACGACCTGGGACGTATGGCGGTGGGCTTGGCCATGTCGGTTAATCAGGCGCACGCGCAAGGCTTTGATCAAAATGGCAACCCGGGTGGCGAAGTCTTTTCCATGCGTCAACCCGTTGTGGGGGCGGCAGTTACCAACAAAGGTACGGCTGCATTCACGGCTACGTTTTCCGACGCCAGCCAGCTGACGGCGCAAGACTATCAAATAGCCTACGATGGCACCAATTACTCGGTGGTTCGTGTCCCCGAGGGCTCGCTGGCCTATAAGGGGGACAGCAGCGGTTTTCCTCAGGTTATCGATGGCCTCGAAATTAACTTTTCGTCTACTTCGGGCGCGCCGGTTGCCGGCGACGTCTGGTCGTTGACGCCCACTCGCAACGCGGCATCAGACCTCGGCTTGACACTAAATGACCCTGCGCGGTTTGCTGCGGCCGGTACCGACGCAGGTGACGCCGATAACGCTAATGCGCTGGCGATGGCTCAACTGCAAACCAAAAAAACGTTGGGGCAGGGCACCATGAGCCTGAACGAATCGTTTTCGCAGATCGTCAACAATATCGGTGTTCAAACCCAGCAAAACATTACGTCACAAAAGGCGCAATCTACGCTGGTGCAGCAAAACTTTTCTGCACAGCAGGCCGTTTCAGGCGTCAACCTCAACGAAGAGTACGTCAATCTCGAACGCTATCAAGAGCAGTTTCGGGCGGCCTCACGGCTTATCGATATCAGCGGTACGCTGTTCGACACCCTGTTGGGTCTGAAGCAGTAATTTAGGTTTTGGGTTAGTGGTAGCAATTACAGTCCCCGATTTATAGGCGGTCGTCATGCGTATCAGTTCATCTTTGTTTTTCCAGACCGGTGTAAAAACCATCAACACCCAGCAAGCCGACCTGATGCATTTGTATCAGCAAATCGGTACGGGCAAGCGCATGATCACGCCGTCTGACGACCCCTTGGCGGCCGCTCAAACCATCAATATTGCGCAGTCGCAATCTCTGAATGCGCGCTATACCGAAAATCGCCAAGTGGCCAAAACAGCCTTGGCAACTGAAGAAAACACGCTGAATTCGGTGTCGTCGTTATTGCAAGGTATTAAGACCCGGCTGGTCGAAGCGGGTAACGGTACGCTTTCCGACGCCGACCGTACGGTGCTGGCCAATGTGCTCTCAAACGCCAAAGACAACCTGCTGGGTTTGGCTAACGCCACCGATGGCAGTGGGCAATATCTGTTTTCCGGGCATGCCGGTAGCCGTCCGCCCTTTGTCGCCGGCTCAACTGGTGCTGTTTCCTATCAGGGCGACGAAGGC
Organism: Pusillimonas sp. NJUB218; assembly: GCF_003788685.1. NCBI lineage: Bacteria > Pseudomonadati > Pseudomonadota > Betaproteobacteria > Burkholderiales > Alcaligenaceae > Pusillimonas > Pusillimonas sp. NJUB218. The sequence goes on along the minus strand of NZ_NQMK01000006.1, from coordinate 166,818 downwards.
CGCCGTTTGATTCAGATCGATCAAACCCGCCAGCTCGACTCTGCTGACTCCGGTCGCGAAATCTTCATGAGTGCTGCTCCGGGTGCACGCGATTACATCACCATGGCCGACCTGGGCAATACCGGTACCGGGGTTATTGAATCGCCCATTATCACCAACCCCAAAGGCGCCTATGTGGGCGAGTCGTTTCAAATCGACTTTTCCGAAGCTGCCGATGGCACCATGCAGTACAGTTTTCAGGTGTTTGATGCTGATGGTAATGTCCTTTCGGGCCCCTCAACACCGGTTAACTATTCGGCTGAAAACGCCTCGCTCGATTTGCCGGGTGGCGTGCAGGTTAAGTTCTCGGGCGTTCCAGCCGACGGCGATACCTTCCGTGTCGAACCCGTATTCCTGAGCAACCCTCATGTGGCGGCTGCATCGGCCGGCTGGTCGGGTGGCGTAACCCTGGGCAAACCGCAGGTTACTGACCCAGCCGGGGCCAATGTCAGCAGCGAACTGTCCGTTGTTTTTGGGGCCGAAACCGCCCCGGGTTCGGGTATTTATGATTACACCGTGACCGATAACGGTACACCGCCAGTATCCACGACGCTTCAATACGATTCTGCCAGCGGCAATCCGCTAGACCTGGGGGGAGGCATGCAAGTGGCGTTGTCTGGCGTACCGGTCAGTGGTGACGCCTTTACGGTCAAGCCCGTAGAGGCTCCAGCGAACCTGAATATTTTTGATTCCATCGACGCCATGATTGCGGCCCTCGAGCGGCCTACTGTAGCCGATCCTGCCGCGCGTGCCATGTTCAGTAACGTGCTCGCGTCCACCATGCAGCGCGTCGATGTGGTCTATGATCAGGTGCTCACCGTGCGTTCGTCGGTGGGTACGCGTATGGCCGAAATCGCCGCCATCGACGATAACGCCAGCCTGCGCGGTTTAAGTTACGCACAAGATCTGTCGCGTCTCGAAAACGTTGACTACTACGAGGCGACGGCGCAGCTCCAGTTGCGTACTGCAGCGCTCGAGGCGGCGTCAATGGCCTTCAAGAAAATTCAGGCGACCAGTTTGTTCAATATGAACAACTGATAAGCATCAAAGGGCGCATCAGGCGCCCTTTTCAGTACGCGTTATTTGCGGTTTCCTTTTACTTTTTCATCGAGATATAAAAAAACATGCGCGCGCAATTGCAGGTGAAAACACGTTTGGCATTGTTGCTGTTTTTTATGCTGGCGCTAACGCTGCTGGCCGTGGCAATGGGTTGGTATGCCATGCCGTCAGCCTCTGAAGCACGGTCAGCTTCTGCCGCATTGGTTCAGCGCCAAGAGCAGGCGACTTATGTTTTTATGATGGTTGCTGTACTTGCGGTGCTCTTGGCGCTGCTGACTTACCTGACCGTAGTGCGCAAGGCAACCGATCCAATGCAGCATATGGCGGCATTGCTGGCTAATCTGGCACAAGGGAACCTCACGAATAAAATTTCGGTACGCAGCACCGACGAGCCTGGCCAGATGTTTGCTAACGCAAAGGCGCTTCAAGATGCCTGGAGCAACGCCGTGGGTACCGTGCGTGAAGGTGTCAGTTATATCAATCACGACATCAAGCAACTGGTCTCTAGCAATTCCGACCTGACCTCGCGTACCGAGCAGCAAGCCACTGCCCTCGAACAAACAGCGTCAAGTATTCAGCAGTTGTCAGGCACTGTCAGGCAAAATGCAGATCATGCGCGCCAGGCAAACCAACTAGCCGTAACTGCGTCGCAGGTCGCGCAGCGCGGTGGTGATGCGGTTGGTGAAGTAGTGGCAACTATGCACGGCATTTCGACCAGTTCGCACAAAATTGCAGATATCGTTGGCGTTATTGACAGTATCGCCTTTCAGACTAATATTCTGGCGCTAAATGCCGCCGTTGAAGCCGCCCGAGCCGGTGAACAGGGTAAGGGCTTTGCCGTGGTGGCTTCTGAGGTGCGTGCGCTGGCTCAGCGCAGTGCGCATGCGGCCAAAGAAATTAAAGACCTCATCGAAGATTCGGTCAAGAAAGTGACCGAAGGTTCGGGTCAGGTTGAGCGTGCTGGTGCGACCATGGAGGAAATTGTTACTTCCGTGGCGCGTGTTACCGACATCATGGGCGAGATTTCCGCCGCAACCACCGAGCAGGCCGAAGGTATCGACCAGATTAATCAGGCGATTGGCCAGATGGACGGTATGACGCGTCAGAACGCGCAATTGGTGCATCGCTCGACCGAAGTCGCTGCAGATCTTGATGGTCGGGTAAATAAAGTCAGTACCGCGCTGTTGGGCTTTCAAGTCGAGCAGGGGGCCGTCGTTGATGTCGCGTCGGCGCACGCGTCGACAGTAAAGAACGAGCGCGCGACAGCCCAGGTAAATGCACCCAAGTTGTCTGCAGGGGCGGCTCGGCAGGCGACAGGGTCTGCAGCACCGGCATTGACCGGGGGTAGGGCTCGGCCAGCTGTTTCTGGAACGACAGCGGGCGCCGGGACAGCCTCAAGTACCCCTCGAAACCAGGCGATCGCGCGTAAGCCAGCCTCGTCGTTAACGGCGGCATCCGCAACACGCGATAGCGATGCAACGCTTAATCCGCGCGGGTCGGTTACTGGTTCAGAGTCCGATGCGGGCGCGTCGCGAGCAGTGCCTCCTACCCCTGCACGTTACGTGAGCAGCGGTACCAACGAAAGCCATCGCGAAGACGATTGGGAAGAGTTCTGAATGTCAGTCAAACAACGTTTTACTCAGATATGCCGATGGACGGTATTTTCGGTGTCGGCGCTATTGGTGGCCTGTTCTACAACCGGCCGTTCATTCAACAGCATGGCGCTAGCCAATTTTGTGCCCGGTCAAACGACTTACGCCCAGGCTGTCGAAATGTTAGGGTCGGAGCCGGAAAACACTTATTCGCAGCTTAACGGCACCATGATCGCCCGATGGGCGAACAAAAACTCAGTGCTGACCGATGCTATTTATTTTCGGCAAGAAGTGATGTTGCGGTTTAGCCCTGACGGGCGGTTTGAGCGTGTGGTTGATAGCGTGAACGTGCTGACTCAGCCCGGTGGCCAAAAAATGCCGGCGCATGGCCAGGTTTACGATGACCCCACCATGAGCGCCACAATCCAGCCAACGCCGGTAAAAGTCAGCACGCCTATGCCGCCGCCGCCATCGCCGGTGCCGCAACCTAATCCCGAGCTAGAGCAACCGTTGCATTCCAAGTCGGTGACCTACCCGGTTCGGGGAACATACTAATTTGATAAAGGCGCCGTCGGGGTCAGGTTCCCGACGTGACCGATTTGGTGTAGGCGTGAGGCCAAACCAGCGGCTGCGTGTTCGGCTATAGCGCGTTAATGACGCGGCCCATCGCGTCATACCCCGAGTCAAATAACTGTTGAACGAACGGGGCAATTTGCGGCAGCACAACCCACAGCAAAATTAGCCCGACCAGCAAGCTAATGGGAAAGCCAACGGCAAAAACCGACAGCTGCTGAGCGGTACGATTCAGGATGCCGAGCGCCAGGCTGATAGATAACAACACAATAATCAGTGGCAAGGCCAACAGCATCCCCGAAATCATGACTTGGGCCGACCAGTCAAACAGCACACCTAGCCCAGTTGACTGGATAGGGGTTGAACTGATGGGCAGCAGATCGAAGCTGCGTATGAGGCCGGCCAACATGAGCAGGTGGCCGTTGACCGCCAGGAACAGCAGCATGGCGATCATGTTCATCAGGCGCGCCAGCACTGCTGTATTGGCGCCAGTTTGCGGGTCGAAGAACGAGGCGAACGACAACCCCATTTGTAGTCCGATGAATTCGCCCGCGGTTTGCACGGCGGCAAATACGATGCGCATCACCAGGCCCAGTATGGTGCCAATAAGAAACTGCTGAAGCGTGATGAACAACCCCTCGTACGATGCCGGTGAAATGGCAGGTGGGGTGGGTAGCGTCGGCGCTATGATGATGGACAGGAACGCGGCGAGCCCGACTTTGGCCCGCGTGGGAATCGAGGATTCGCCCAGTAGTGGTGCAGTACTTAAAAATGCCAGCAGTCGAACAAACGGCCACAGAAAGGCGTTTAGCCAAGTGTATAGCTGATCGACTTCGATGGAGACCATGGCGCGGGGGCTGCGGCTAGCCGGCCAGCCCGGGCAATGACAGGATGAGTTGACGGATGTAATCGACCATCACACTGATCAGCCAGGGTCCAAGCAACACGAGCGTAGCGCCAACGGCCAGCAGCTTCGGAATAAATGACAGTGTCATTTCGTTGATTTGTGTGGCTGCCTGGAAAATACTGATGACCAAACCGACCACCAGTGTTACGAATAGCAGCGGGCCCGCCATCATCAGAGCGACTTGCATTGCCACGTAGGTCATCGACATGACGGTTTCAGCAGTCATTGAGCTTGCCTTGCGTTGTGCTATTGAGAAAAGCTGCGGGCCAACGAACCCAGCAAAAGGTGCCAGCCATCAGCCAGTACAAACAGCATGAGTTTGAACGGCAACGAAATGGTTACTGGCGGTACCATCATCATACCCAAGGCCATCAAAACACTGGCAACGACCAGGTCAATGATCAGGAATGGAATGAAAATGGTGAAGCCGATCTGGAACGCGGTTTTTAATTCGCTGGTGACGAAAGCAGGTACAAGTACCCGTAGCGGGACATCTTGTGGGGTTTGAATGTCGCCAATGTTGGCCATATTGGCAAAGAGCGACAGGTCGGTTTCGCGAGTGTGGCTGAGCATAAAGGCGTGCAGGGGCCGTGATCCGGCCTGCAAGGCAGCCTCGAAAGACAGGTCGCCGGTGCTTAGGGGCAGGTAGGCCTGTTCGTAGATTTGATCGAAAACCGGTGCCATTGCAAACAAGGTCAGAAACAATGCCAGACCAATCAATACCGAGTTGGGGGGCGACGCACCGGTACCCATGGCATTACGCAGCAGACCCAGCACAATAATGACGCGTGTGAAACCGGTCATCATGAGTAACATGGCCGGCAGGAACGACATCATGGTCAGCAGCAACAGGGTTTGCAGGCTGAGGGAATAGGTTTGTTCGCCGTTGGCCCCTGGCGTGGCTATAAACGCGGGCATGCCTTGTGCGGCTGCACCGATGGCGAAGGTACTGCCCAAAATGAACAGGGCAACCAAAATCAATGCTTTTAAAGACACTCTGAACGAGGGTGTGGTGCAGGCAGACTGTAGGGGCGCGTTCATACTGTGTCTTTTGGCGTGCCGGCGTCTTGGCGCGCGCTGTTTGCTGGCGGCAGCGTATGCAATAACGAAATGTTCTGAGGCGTTACGCCCAGCACCAATCGGGTGTCTTCGACCTCGACAATGGTAATAAAGCCGCGGCCGCCAAGGCTGTATGAGCTGACAACCTTGATGTCTTGCTGGCTACGGCCACGAATAAGGCCGGCCCGTCGGGCGAGCCAGGCACCGCCCAAAATCAACGCCAGAATGAATAGCAGAGCCAGAATCGGCTGCAGGACTTCGGGCGCATTCATGGGTTTAACGGCGGCTGTTGAGTCGGTGCAGACGGTCGGACGGCGTAATGATGTCGGTAAGACGAATGCCGTACTTGTCATCGACCACAACAACTTCGCCCTGAGCAATCAGGTAGCCATTGACGAAAATATCCATGGGCTCGCCGGCCAGGCCGTCGAGCTCGACGACCGAACCTTGTCCCAGTTGCAAGATATTTTTGATCGTGAGCTTGGTGCGCCCGAGTTCGACCGAAAGCTGGACGGGGATGTCCATGATAAGGTCGATATCGCTGTTGCCACCACTACCCGAACCAATGAGCGGCTGGAAGACCTGTTGTGTCGCCGGCGTTGCCGTGGGTGCGGGCGATGAAAAGGCGTTGCCTGCAGTTGAGCCTGGCTTGTCCTGGTCTTCGGCAACGCCTGATGGCGTGGCGGCAGTTTGTTCTGCCAGCGCAGCAGCCCAGTCGTCCATGTCGTCTTGCAAGCCATCGGCCTGAGTAGGACCACGTGAGGCTGCCGCTTGTTCAGACAGCGCAGCGGCCCAGTCGTCGTCAAGTTCTTCTGACAAACCGCCGGCCTGTGTAGGGTCTTGGTCGGACAGACCGTTGGTGGCTGCGTTTTCTTTATCGGGATCTTGAGTCGGATCAGTCATGGTGTCTTGCTCGGGTTAATTCGTGTTCTATCGGTGCCAGAACTTTCTGTACACGCAGTGCGTAACGGTTATTGAATGTACCGTAGCTGCATTCGAGGACCGGGACGCCGCCCACATGGGCAGTAATAGTGGGGGACAGTTCGAGAGGCAGAACGTCGTTGATCTTCATACGCATGAGTTCGCCGATTGTGCTTTGGATCTGACCGAATTCGGCGACCATTTCGACGTCGGCACTGCGAACTTCGTTGGCGCGCTGGTTTGTCCAGCGACGGTCGACCGCGTCAGATGACGAGTCTTGCAGCGGGCGAGACAGCACGTCGCGAATGGGCTCGATCATGGAATAGGGCAGGCAAATATTCAGGTTGCCGCCCGATGCGCCCAGTTCGATGTTGAACGAGCACACGACAACGACTTCGTTGCCGCTGGTGATGCTTGCGAACTTGGCGTACATCTCGGATCGGATGTATTCGAGCTCAAGCGGGTAGATGTTTTCCCAGCAGCTTTTGTAGCAATCGAGTGTTGCGTTCAGCAAACGGCCAATAATGCGTTGCTCGGTGGTGGTGAAGTCGCGTCCTTCGATGCGGGTGTTGTAACGACCGCTACCGCCAAACAGGCTGTCGATGATCAGAAACACCAGATTTGGATCGAAGGTGAACAACGCCGTGCCGCGCAGCGGCTTGAGGGCAACCATATTAAGGTTGGCCGGCACAGGCAGGTTGCGTTCGAAGTCGGAGTACTTCTGGATTTTGATGGCCGAGACAGTGATGTCGGCGTTGCGTCGCATGAAGTTGAGCAACACGGTGCGCAAACGGCGAGCAAAACGCTCGTGAATGAGCTCGAGCGTGTGCATACGATGACGCACGACACGGTCGGGTGAGCTTAAGTCGTAGGGTCTGACCCCCGTGCGCGCGTCGTCGGACGACGGCGAAACGGGAGTTTCTTCGCCGGAGACCGTGGCCAGGATGGCATCAACCTCATCCTGAGATAGAAAGTTCGAATACGACATTTACTGGATGACGAACGCGGTGAAAAGCACGTTGGAAATTTTGGGCTGATTGGGATTCGGGAAGTAGGGTTGTGTCAGCGAAGCGACGATATCGGCCGCCAGCTGATTACGACCTTCATTGGCCTGAACATAACTTGGGGTGTTTTTTGTAAGCTCTGAAATAACGCGGTTGCGAACTTCGGGCATGTACTCGCGCAGGTGTTCACGCGAGGCTTCGTCGTCGACGCGCAACGTGATTTCAACATACAGAATGCGCGAACTATGATTGTCGCGCAACGTTACTGTGAAAGGATCAAGTGGCAGGAAAATGGGTTTGGCTGGGGGTTTGGCTTCGACCACTTCGGTGCTGTTTGCAGGCGCGCCCAGCATGCCGGACGCGTTCAGGAAATAGAAGGTGGCACCCAGGGTGACCGCCATGATCGCAATAACAAGTAACGCAAGTTTCAGCAGTTTCATCGGTTAAGGGTCGGCTTTTTAACGTATTAATCAGGCAAATGTATCAACCTGACCATTATGCGTGCTTTGGGGGCGTGATGCCAGCGCAGTGTCGGGTTGATCAAGCGTTGCGCCTGAGCTCAGCGCGGTGCCGGACAGCCCGGCGCGCCCCGAATTATTACCGTTTTCTGCCTGTTGTTGGCCCTGACCCTGATCGCTGACAGATGTTTGACCCAGTGAAATACCCGCTTGTGCCATTTGTTGCTGCAACTGCGGCAGTGCGTTTTCAACCGCAGAGCGCACCGCTGCGTGAGGCGAAACAAACATGGCCTGGGCCACGCCGTCGTTGATATTGATGGAAATCCGAATAGGGCCAAGATCGGGTGGGTCGAGGCGCAATTCGATCGATTGCAGGCCGTTTTTAAGCGACTGGCTGACTTGCGATACCTGCTGGCTGAAGTTGTTGCCCCACTGTGGGTGCCCAAGCGGTGTTGCGACGACGAGCGAGGCCCCGGATGCAGGTGCCCCCGATGCGGTTAGCTGCCCAGGTGTGGCCATGGCGCCAGTTTGCGGGGTGCTGCTTAACGCAAGCGGCTCGATACTGCGTGTATCGGCGGCGTTGGTATTGAACTCGGCGACGGCAACCCGAGTTGCCGTCGTTGTTTCGGCAGTGCCCTGGCTTTGTGCAATCTTGTTGGCCAAAACATCACGTGCACTGGCGTTAAGGCGTGCTTGCTTGTCGAGATGATCGGCGCGTTGGCCCACGTCGGCCAGTGTGATGGCCGCACCTGCTTTGTTGGTGTTGGTTTCGCGTGCCGATTGCGAACGCAAGATAGTGTCGGCGGAATTGCGTTCGATTGAGTCGGCTGTGTCGGTGCCGACGTTAGTCAGCGAAAAACGCTGCGTTGCTTCGCGTGCTTCAGACTGACGCGCGGCAGCAGCGCTAACCAGGTTGGCATCGTTCAGTCGCGCGGTGTTACCAGGCAGGCCTTCTTCGGTTAGCGCGGGTGTGCGCTGCGATTGTGATGCTAGGGTAATGGAGTCTGCGTCGACCGCGCTTGCGCTACGAGCGGCTTTGACGCTATCGGCGTCGACTTGCGCGCTGCGGGCGGCCAGTTGCACCTGGGCCACGGCCAGGGCAAGGCTAGACATGGCTGCGGCCGTTTCGGTGCCCGGTGCGGGGGCGGCTTGGGCGGCATCGTCGGCGGTTGCCAGGGCGTCTTGATTTGTTTGAGCGCCGTCCGGTTTGCTTGATTGGGCACCATCGGTACCGTCTGTGCTTTGGCTGTTGCTATCTTGGGTGCTTTTTGCCCCGTTGTTGCTCTGACTGCCCTGGGCGGCCGCATTTTTTTGGGCCGAGGCGTTGTCGTTGCTTTGCGCCGGCTTTTTGGCCGGCGCCTGGGCTGCTTTTTGCGAACCCAGGACTTCGGAGAAACGGGGGCCGTTGGCATTGGCGTCGGGCGATGACTGGCTGGCCACTGCTGGCGGCGCAGAAATCATATTAAGTACCGAGGCCGGATTTTGTGCGTTCATGGCTTTACCCTGTTAATGGGTGTTGTGATGACGACGAAACTGGATGCTGGATAGTTCGTCGGTCATGATTTGTTCTTTCCGGTTGTTTTGCTGGATACGCTCTTGCTCCTGGCGCGACAACAGGGTTTCATACGATGTGAGCTGGCGTTTGTGGTCGAACCACCGCTGCTTGCCCTGTTCGAGTTTTTGGTCGAGCTGGGCCACTATCTTATTTTGCTGCGAAATGGCCTCATCCAAAGTGGCGATAAACTGCCTAAAATTGTGATAGTTCGCCGCCGATATGCCAGATGCTGTGGCTTTTTCAAGGCGGTCAACATAATCTTGTCGGTAAACGTGCAGTGTAGACAGCTGCGCCTGGGCGTCGTCTCGCGACGCATTCAGGTTCTGCAATTGTCGTGCTGTCTCGTTGGCCTGGTTCTGAGTCAGGTCAATGAGCGTGTGCATGGGGTTATGCTTTGCCATTTACATCTCCACTGGCCGGGTGGCCAAGCAGGCCGGCCAGCTCTTTGCTGGCCCGCGTGTAGTCGATCCGGCTGTTAAGGCTCTGCTGCAAATAAGCTTCAAGCCACGGGTATTTTTCGATAGCTTCGTCAATTTTTGGGTCGTTACCCTGGCGGTAAGCGCCCACGGCAATAAGGTCGCGGTTGCGCTGGTAACGCGACAGCATTTGCTTGAACTGATGCACCATGCTGAATTGTGACTGGGGCACAATGGCGTTCATGACGCGGGATATCGACGCTTCGATATCGATGGCTGGGTAATGGCCGGCTTCTGCCAGCTTTCGCGACAGCACGATATGGCCATCAAGAATGGCGCGCGCCGAATCGGCGATCGGGTCTTGCTGGTCATCGCCTTCGGTCAGAACGGTGTAAAACGCGGTAATAGAACCTGCGGGCTTGTCCCCGACAGGGGCACCGTTACCCGCGCGCTCAACCAGCGCCGGTAGTTTGGCAAATACTGAAGGTGGGTATCCTTTGGTGGCTGGCGGTTCGCCAATGGCCAGGGCGATTTCTCGTTGCGCCATGGCGTAGCGGGTCAGTGAGTCCATGATCAGCAATACATTTTTACCCTGATCACGAAAGTACTCTGCTAACCGGGTAGCGTATACGGCGCCTTGCATGCGCAGCAGTGGCGACACGTCGGCCGGCGCAGCAACGACAACGGCGCGCTTACGGCCTTCGGGCCCAAGATTGTGTTCAATAAACTCTTTAACTTCTCGGCCCCGTTCGCCGATCAGGCCCACCACAATCACGTCGGCCGCAGTGTAGCGCGCCATCATGCCTAGCAATACGCTTTTGCCGACCCCTGAACCTGCAAACAGCCCCATGCGCTGACCGCGCCCAACGGTAAGCAGCCCGTTGATGGCGCGCACGCCAACGTCGAGCACCGTATCGATGGGGGCCCGCGCCAGAGGGTTGATGGTGTGCGCGTTGAGCGATGCTTGCGAGACGTGGTTGACGGGCCCTAAGCCGTCAAGCGGGCGCCCGGCGGCGTCAAGTACCCGGCCCAACAGGGCATCGCCTACCGGCAAGTGTCGGGCCTGCGACGTTAGCGGGGTTTCGTCCGCCTCCTCGGGAGAGCGATCGTCGATCTGAACGACGGTGGTTTCACCTGGGACTATACGGGCTCCGGGCGGCAAACCGGAAATGTCGCTTTGCGGCATCAGGTAAAGTGTGTTGCCATGAAAGCCCACGACCTCTGCGTCTGCCCAATGGTTGTGCCGGGGGGAAATTTCGATTTTGCAGGCGGCGCCCACGGCTAGTCGCAGGCCTGTTGCCTCAAGCACCATACCCGTCGCACGGGTGACCCGTCCGCTGGCATTCCAGGATTCAATCGTCGAGATTCGGCGAGACGCATTTTGCAGTCGATTGCTCCAGCGTGCGGCCATTTGAGGTAGAGCAGACTTGGCTTCAGTCATTGCCCGTGTCCCAGGCCGGAGCTTCGCGCAGGGTGCCAGCAATACGCTCCCAGCGGGTTTTCAGCGTAGCATCGATATCGCCTAGCGAAGTCTCGGCGTAGCAACCACCGCGTTCGATTCGAGGGTCGGCTTCGAGATGCCAATGATGCATGCGAGGGTCGTCTGACAAATGACGTTTGACCAGCGTCAGGTCTTCGGGGTGCATGCGCAAACGCATGAGCCCTTTGCCTTCGCCGCTATCGGTGGCGAGGATATCGCGTACGGTATCGAGGATGGCTTCCGGTGAGGCCGCTATGGTCGAGCGGATCACTTGTCTGGCAATGTTCAGGGCCAAATCAACCAGTGATTCGGCCACCTGATTATTAAGTGCGTTGACAGATGCCGCGCAAGACTGGGCTACGCTTTGGATCTGACCGACCTCGGTTGCGCTGATGGCGCGACCTTCGGCCAGCCCTTTCTCGTAGCCTTCGCGGTGCCCAGCCTGAAACCCTTCGTCATGGCCGCTTTTCAGGCCTTCGGCCTTGCCCGCAGCAAAGCCTTCCGCGTGCCCCTGTTTCAGTCCGGCTTCACGGCCTTCCTGAACAGCTCGCTCGCGCGCCTCTTGCCCGATTCGGGCGACCTGGGCGACGACATCTTCTGGGATATCGTTGGTAGCCTTAACCGGCTGTCGAGCGGAGGTGGCTTTTTGAGCGGTTTTTTCTTCGGCCAAGCGGCGCGCCAGACGACCACCTGGGGCGGACGCTGTAGGTTTGCCGTTGCCCAGGTCAGTCATTTCCCAGCGCTGCCACGTGCCAGGGTCGTTGTGATCGTGATTGGTGTCAGACATACTCGTCGTTGCCCAGGCGTGTCAGGCTGATCTGGCCTGTTTCGGCCAGACGGCGTGCCACAGCCAGAATACCTTTCTGGGCTTCTTCGACCTTGGACATGCGGACAGGACCTTGCGCTTCCAGGTCGTCGCGTAGCATTTCGGAGGCGCGATTGGACATGTTGCCCAGGAACTTTTCGCGCAGCTCTTCGGGGGCGCCCTTGAGTGCAATGGTGAGGCTGTCGGTGTTGATTTCTTTGAGAATAAGCTGGATAGCCGTATCTTCGATGTCCACGAGGTTCTCGAAAACGAACATTTCCTCGCTGATGCGTTGGGCCAGATCGGCATCGAGTTCGCGCAGATTGTTCATGACTGCATCTTCTTCCGACGATGTCATGAAGTTGAGGATCTCTGCTGCCGTACGTACACCACCCAGCTTGCTGCGTTTTGCACCCTGGCCGGACAGCAAATTATTCAGTACGTCAGTCAGTTCGGCCAAGGCGGCGGGCTGTACCCCGCCAAACGTGGCAATACGCAGCATGACGTCGTTGCGTAGGCGCTCGTTAAGCAACTCTAGGACCGAGGATGCTCGGTCGCGCTGCAGGTGAACCAGGATGGTAGCGATGATCTGCGGGTGCTCGTCGGCGACGAGTTCGGCAACGCTGGCGGCATCCAGCCAGTTAAGCGCGTCGATACCCCCGGCGCCGGCCTCGGCGTCGAGGATGTCTTCGATCAGGCCGGCCGCCCGATCGGTACCCAGCGCTTTTGTCAGCACCGAGCGGATGTAGTCTTCAGAGCCCAGGCTGACCGCCATGAACTGGTCGGCTTCTTGGCGGAAGTCGGCCAAAACTTTGTCGACATCGCTGCGCGTGAGCTGTTTGATGCCGGCCATTGAACTACTGATCTGCTGGATTTCGGGTGGTGAGAGGTGTTTGAATACCTCGGCCGCCGCGTCTTCGCCCAGCGACATCACCAGAATGGCACAGCGTTCAGAGGGGTCTTCAAGGTTTGCCATTTTTTTCCATCCATGAGCGCAAGACCATGGCGACAGCGCGTGGGTCTTTCTCGGCCAATTCGCGTGCCGCCTTCAGGAGGTCTTCGTAGCGTGTGATTTCGGATGCGCGTTTCAGTACAGCATCTTCGCCTTCGGGTTGGGTGCCGGCAGCCCCGGCCAGAGCAGCGACCTGTTCGCGCTTGGCAGTCAGGCTGTCGATGGCTGGCTTGCCGATCTTGCGCCAGACAATGAACAGGGCGATGGCAATGAGCAGGTATTCAAGCCCTTTGAGCGCCAGTGCGTGATATTCGGGGTCTTTCCAGACCGGCGGCGTAACGGTGGTGTTTTCGTTGAACGGGCTGTTGATGACGCTGACGGTGTCACCGCGATCGACCGAGTAGCCCATGGCGTCGCGCACCAGGCTGTTCAGGCTGTCGAGCGTTTCCTGTGGCAAGGGAGCGTATTCGCCTTCGGCATTGGGCTGGTAGTTGACGACAACGGCGACAGACAACCGGCGCAGTTTGCCGACCGGGTCTTTGATGTGACTGATGGTGCGGTCGACTTCGTAATTGATGGTTGAGTCACGTCGGATATTGGCGGGGCCGCCGTCGGTACCCTGAGCGTTATCTTGATTTGCAGCTGCATTAGCGTTGTTGCCCGGTTGCGCGTTCGGGTTGTCGCCGGGAGGAACAACAATAGGCGCAGCGGCGTTGGCGGGCGGCTGGTTCGTGAGTGCGCCCGGTACGCCAGTGGGCGGAAGGCTATCGAATTGGTCGGCGGCACTGCGCTGCTCGCTGCGTACGGCCGCTTCGCCCGGGTTCTGATTGGGACGATAAACTTCGGAGGTTTGCTCGCGCACCGAAAAGTCGACATCGGCGCTGGCCTGCGCCCTGACGTTACCGGCACCCACCAGGGGGGTCAGTAGTGTCATGATCCGCTGAACGGTTCGCTGTTCGATGTCGTTGACCAAAGACCGGCGAGAGTTCTCCAGGCCGGCTTCGCCGGAGGGGGAAGTGAGTAGTCGACCATTTTGATCGACGATGGAAACGCTGTCAGAGGTGAGGTTGGGAACGCTGGACGAAACCAGCCAGGTGATGGCGGCAACCTGGGCTTCACTGAGTGAGCGACCTGGGTACAGCGTGACCAATACCGATGCGGTAGGGGGCTGGCGGTCGCGCACAAACAGGCTTTCGCGCGGCAGCGCAAGGTGTACGCGTGCCGACTGGACCGCATGAACTGCTTCGACCGAGCTGGCCAGCTCGCCCTCAAGGGCGCGTTGGTAGGTGATTTGCTCGGTAAACTGGCTGGCCCCGAATCGGGTGTTGTCGAGTAGCTCGAAACCCGCGCCGCCCGCACGCGGCAAGCCCTGTTCGGCAAGTTGCAGGCGGGTGCGATGCACCATATCGGCTGGCACCATGATCGACGTGCCGTTGTCCGAAATTCGGTACTGTACGTTCATTTGCGTCAGTGCCGTGATAATGGCACCGCCGTCGCGGTCTTCAAGGTTTGAAAACAATGTACGGTATTCGGGCGGGCGTGACCACAGAAAGGCCACCACAACAAGCGCGACTAGCACCGATACGGCACCGATCAGCGCAGGCTTGGGGATAGCGCCCAACTTTGACAGCATGGGGAAACGAGCCAACAAAGCGGCGGCCTGGCTCATTGAAGACCTCGGGGACGACACACTTGTGCTGCGGGTAAAGCGGTTGATCGGGCAGAGTGCAAGTTACGCATTCGATTAGACGTTAATAATCAGAGCGTCGATTATTACTTGTCTGAGGGGAGTCGCAAGCGCCGAAAAGCACCGCTTTTGGGTGTCTTTTCGCTCTAACGGCAATGTGTTGGCAAAGTTTAGGCTGTTGCGTTCATTTATTTGTTCTTGTAATGCTTTGATCGCTAGGAACAAATCTTGTTTGGATTTGAAACGCCGGAAAAGCCGGGGATATGTCCGTTTATTGTCGGTCTTTGGTTTGACGGTATCAGGTTACATTAAATCCACTAAGACCTGCGTGTCGATCATCAAAATTTTTGTCATGGCTATTCAACAATATTCTGCAATAGAAAACGTTCTGGCCCAAATGCGGTCTGTTGCCCAGACGGCCCAGGCACAGCCGGCCAATAATGGTGCGTCGGCTATCGAACCAGGCGGCTTTGCAAACGAGCTTCAGCGCTCTTTGCAGCGGGTAGCGCAAATGCAAAACTCCGCTACGACGCAAGCCAAGGCGTTTCAGTTGGGCGACCCGAACATTTCGCTTAACGATGTCATGATCGATATGCAGAAGGCCAGCGTGGCATTCCAGGCCACCGTGCAAGTTCGTAATCGGCTGGTTGCGGCCTATCAGGAAATTGCCAGCATGCCCGTATAAGTTAAGGCTTGGCGCTGGCTTGCCATTGTGCAAAGCTGGTTTTGTTAAAGTTTTAATGTATCTGGCCCGCGTATCATGCGGGCTTTTTTATTCGGGCTTGAATTCGTCTTTTCGGGAATCAAGCGCGTACAACCAGGCCAGGATTTCGGCAATCGCCTGGTAAAGCTCAGGCGGGATATGCTGGTCGAGGTCGACTTGCATCAGCAAGCCCACCAGCTCGGGGGACTCGTGTACGTACAGCCCATTTTCTTTAGCTGTCCGGATGATGGTATCAGCCAGTGAACCATAGCCTTTGGCCACCACACGGGGGGCGGTGTCGTGCGCGTCGTAGGTGATGGCGACTGCTGATGGCCGGTGTTTATGCAGGTCGCCTGGCCCGGGCTTAATCATGCTGCGGCTCCGAGGTGTTGCGATCGATGGCCAATTGGCTGAGTGCCAGGCCGGATGCATTGAAACGGGCGCGTAAGGCGTCGCTGTTGGACGACAAGACATCGGCCGACTGAGGGGCGACCATATGCATCAAGACTTGTTGTCCGACCAGATTGATGCGTACCTGGACTTCGCCAAGATTGGGCAAATGCAGCGTCAGTCGCGTGGCCCAGTGCCGTAGGTCATCTGCCGATCCTTCACCGGGTTCGCGCCGTTGGATTTCGAGGTCCATAGGGGCGCTGGGCCAGGCTTCACCCCGCCATGCCACCGTCTGGTTCGCTAAAACTTCGAGTTGTTGGCGAACCAGCAAGTGGGTCTCGGGGTGCAGGCCGCTTAGGGCTGTGTTGGCTTGCGGCTGGGTAGCCGGGGAACTAGATGGCGATGTTGCGGGAGTGTTTGTGGCTGTACCGGCCGGGGTGCCGGCTGAGTCGACACGGGCGGATGCGTTTGTCGCCGTCGCTGCTGTTTGTGCTGTATTGGGTGCAGTTGCGGCGGTGTTTTGCCCGGCGGCGGGCGTGTTGGACGTGGTGCCGGCAGTGTTTGCTGCTTGTTGCGTCAGTTGTGCCTGCGGCTCTTGGCGCAATAGTGGCAGACTGGTTTTACCGAAAGCCATATTGCTCAAGTGCGATTCGTAAAACAAGCCACTGGTTTGGAGGGCGTTGCTGAGCGCTTGGCTAAAAGCCTGCGCCGAAACTCGCTGGGCGAAAAGCGTCTGTGCCGTCGTGGTTGTTTGGGCTGTGCCTTGAGCCGTGCTAGCCGTGCCGGCTGCCGATGAGGCCGTTTGCTGAGCCCCGGCGGCCGGGGCGCTGGCGCCGGTTGACTGCTGCGCTGGCGTACCACTGGTCGATGCGGCTGTCTGTTGACCTTGCGCGGGCTGTTGCCCCCCTTCGGAAGGCGGCGGCACCAGCGGTTGCCGACCCTGAACGGGGGCGGGGTGTTCGGGGAAATTCATCAGCAGGGCAAGAATCGTACGTGCCGCGTTGCCTAGTGTGGTGGGGGCCGATGGTGTGGTGCCGGTATTAGGCCCTTCTTTGGTCGTGCCGAGCAGCCCTTTGTGGGCTTCGAGTTTACCGCGCTCGATTTGTTGTCGAACTTGCTGTTCGTTTTGCAGTTGTGCTCGGTCGACAGCTTCGCGTGGTTGGCGATTGACCTGATTTTGAAGCTGTTCGGCACGGGCCGCTTCAGCGGCCTGGGATACGGCGTCTGGGCGTGCGCCTGAGGCCAGGTTAGTTTGTTGCGCAAGTGTTGTGCCCAGGGCAGCGTCGATGCGCTGCACCAGGAGTGTTCCCAGGCCGGAAGGGCCTCCGACGCTCATGATTGCGTTTTAGGCTGTGCCAGGTAGGCCTGCACGACATTTTGTTGGCGCTTGATGCTGCCTAACATGGTGCCCAGGCGTTCGAGCTCTGGTGCAGCCAAGTGCCGAATCCGCGCGTCGTCGTTGAGGATTTTGGTGAGCAGGGGCTTGCGCGCTACGCGATCTTCGTCGTCGAGTGGGCTGAGCGCGCGGAGTGATTCTACAGCCTGACAATATTCTTGCCCGATTGAGATGACCGACTCCCAGTCGTTCTGGGACGCCAGTCTGACCATTTTGTCGGAGAGTTCTGCGATCAGTTCGTACTGGCGCAGCGTAGGCGTGGATTCGGTCATAGTTATGTGGGCGGCTGGCATGTCGAAATCTTTAAGTTGCCTGCGCCTGTGTAGGCGCAGGGATGGAGGGCATCAGGCCGCTGCAGCACCATTTTTTGCCTTAGGCGTGTCGACAGAAGTCTTCCACGCGTCGGCAATTTCGCGGAGCATGTTTTCGGCAAGGTCGAGCTTGCTGGTATCGTTACGTAGGTTGGCCAGCATCAGGTGGCTGATCATCAGGTCGTAGGTGGCTGACAGGTTCTTGGCCAGGTCGCCGCCGGCTTCCATGTTAAGGCTGGCTTTTAAACCGGACTCGATAATGTCTATGGCCTTGGATAGTGCCACGCCGCGCCCCTGTGCGTTGTTATTTTCCATATATAACCGCGCCTTGGCAATGGCGGCAAGCGCGCCATCGTAGAGCAAGGTAATAAGACGCTCGGGCGAGGCGCTGAGCACTTCGGTTTCGAGGCCAATATTTGCATACGCCTGAGCCGAACGATTGGCACGAGGGCCGCGGGGCATGGAGTAGGTCATTTTTTCGTCTGGTTGGTCAGGTTTTCGAGGGCCGACAACTGGGTGGTGAGGTAGCTGCTGACCGAGTTCATTTCGGCAAGCATTTTGTCGAGAGCCGAGAACTGCTTTTGATAAATAGACATACGCGAATCAATACGCGCCGAGGCGGTGTCGTATTGTTCTTTGAGCGTTTTGATCGTTTGGTCGACGCCCTTGGTGGCCGACGTAATGGGGCCGTTGCTACCGAGCAAATTGTCGGTAATTTGCGTCATGCGATTGGCAATACCCTGCGGGCCTTGCAAGAAGCTGGCGATATCGCCTTGACTATCTTTCATGGCCTTGGCCAGTTTGGCCGTGTCGAGTTTCAGTTCGCCGTTTTGGTAGTTGAATTCGATACCCATGTCGGCGAACGAGCGGATATCGCCCGAGCTGCTGCTGACCGTCAGAATGCCGCGAACCTGATCTTGTACACGCCGCGCCATGGAGTCGCCGGTAAGCACATTGCCTGTTTGGGTTTCGGTGTTGAATGACGTGAGTGACCGGATCGTACCTTGCAGGCTGTTGTAGGCGTTGACGAAGTTGGTAATGGCCTTTGTGGCCGCTTCGTCGTCGCGCGATACAGTCAGGTTAAGCGTTTTGCTGGCGTCTTCGGCTTTAAGCGTAAGTGTTACGCCTTCGATAGCGTCTTCAACTGTATTGGTCTGACTGGTGATGGCAATGCCGTTGATGTCGATTTTGGCGTTGCTGGCGGCTTGTTCGCTGATGGTCGAGCCGGCATCGCCGAAATTGAGCAAGTCGGCCAGGGGCTCGCCGCCGCCACCGTCGGTGTTGCCAGCAACACTGATGTTGGTCAGCGCCGCGTTGGTGCCGGTCGTGGTCGCCGTAATAAGCAAACGGTGAGGTGTGCCCGAGCCGTCGTTAAGGACGGTGGCCTGCAGGCCTAGCGTGTCGTCGCCATTGATGGCGGCAATCAGGCCGTCGATTGACGTGTCTTTACCCGTGAGGTCGAGCGTTTTGGTGCTGCCGTCGCCATAGGTAAAGGTAATAACGCCACCTTCGCCCAGGGCGTCGGTGCGACTGGCTATGCCCTGGGTAACCAGCGATTGCGTTGTGGCCAGGGTTTCGACTTTGACTTTGTAGCTGCCGGCAATGGCGTCGGCTGATGCGGTTGCCGTCAGGCCATCGCCACCGCTGATTGACGTTTTAAGGGTGGTGAAGGCCTCGGGCTTACCGAGCGCGGTTGTGGCGCCTTGAAGTGCTTCGACAGCGCTTTTGATGCGGCCATACGCCGACATGCGGTTTTGCTCGGAGGTTTGGCGGTTTTTAATAACCGTAAGTGCTTGACTCTCGCTGGCACGCAGATCGGCCAGTAGATCCTGAAGCGGAAGCCCCGAACCGACACCGATCGAAGTAATAGCCATGTTGAATCTCCTTGGGGGTATTTTTACCGATTACGGGTTAGTGTAAACCCGTGTGCAACCGACAGAATGTGGTCTATTTTGCCGGTTTGAAATATTGGGAATTTGCGGGCCTTACACTTTCGTGTTAACGACCTGGCCTTGTAGATGGACAATCATTTTTGCCACCTTCAGGACGGCGTCGCTGGGTACGGTGCGAATAACTTCACCTGTGTTGTTGTCGACAATGGATACCACTACGCGTTGGGCGTCTTCGTCGACCGTGAAGCGCAGCCCGGTCGACCAAGCCTGCATGCGCGCATTCAGATCTTCGAGGGTTTCGTCGAGGCCTCGGGCTGAGGTCTCTTGTTGCTGTTGCTGCTGGTCTTGCGGGTTAAGCCGCGCATCAAGGGCATTCTCAAGCGCCGTCACGACACGGGCGGGCTCGGGTTGGTTGACAACGCGCCCCGTGTCTTGCGCCTGAATATTCACGGCGGTGGTTTGCAGGGACGAAGATAAGGGGTTAATCATGACGCATGCTCCCGAGGCGGTATGACCAGGCAGGTTATTATTAACGGATAACGTGCTTAACGGCAGTTGTCGGGTCAACTTTAGGTCAACGGCTCAAATTACAGAATAGCCCGGCGAATACCGGCTTGATCCAGCGAATTTGTAGCAAAAAAACTACGATAATTGGCGCAACGGGCTTATTGTCCCCTGTTCAACGTTTAAAACAAGTATGTCGCTCTCGGAAGATCAACTGGTTGGCCAATACGCACCCATGGTGCGGCGTCTGGCCCTGCAGCTTATTTCAAAGCTGCCGCCCAGTGTCGAGCTCGACGACCTGATGCAGGCCGGCATGATGGGGTTGCTCGACGCTGTTCGGCGTTATCAGCAAGTGCCTGATGCCCAGTTCGAAACTTATGCCGTTACGCGTATTCGCGGCGCCATGCTCGACGAATTGCGCAGCCAAGACTGGTTGCCCCGCAGCGTACGCACCAAGGCGCGAGCTATTGAACGGGCAGTGCACAAGCTCGAACAGCAGCTTATGCGTCCGGCGACTGAAGCCGAAATCGCGGCAGAACTCGACCTTCCGCTTGACGACTACCAAAGCATGCTTGAAGACGCGCACGGGGTGCAGGTCGTGCACTACGAAGACCTGGCCCGTTTTCAGAACGATGCGGGTCATGCCGGCGAAAACGTCGGCGACCCTGACGAAACGCACAGCCAGTGGGCTAACCCGCTGCAGCTTTTAATGTCTCAGGGCCTGCGCTCTGCGCTTGTCGATGCCATTGCCCGGTTGCCCGAGCGCGAACAGTTGTTGCTGTCGCTACAGTTCGAGCAAGACCTTAACCAGAAAGAAATCGCGGCGGTTCTGGGCGTGACCGAAGGGCGTGTTTCTCAGCTGCGGTCTCAGGCTATCGCGCGTATCCGGGGGGCGCTGTCCTCTGGCGCCTGGGATGAAAACCCCAGCGAGATCGATTTCCAGAATCTGCTCTAAACCTGTCCTCAAGTGTTTGTCGGGCGTTGCGCCAGGCAAACAGTGTTAATCTTGTATTTATTTGCGGCTGTTTCAGCGCATACGCAGAGTATCTCAAATTGGATTACGTCGATTCTTGTCAGTTGCCCACGCCTTGGGCCGTTTTCACGCTTCACGCCTTTGTTTCCCCCGACACCGGAAAAGAGCACGTTGCCCTGACATTGGGGAATGTTGCCGATGGGCAGCCCGTACTGGCGCGCGTGCACTCCGAATGCCTGACCGGCGATGCCTTATTCAGCCAACGCTGCGACTGCGGTGCCCAGCTTGAAACCGCCTTGCAAGTGATTGCCAAAGAAGGGCGGGGTATGTTGCTGTACCTGCGTCAAGAGGGCCGCGGTATTGGCCTGGTGAACAAGATTCGGGCCTACCAGCTGCAAGATCAAGGTGCTGACACCGTCGAGGCTAATGTCCGTCTGGGGTTCCCGGCCGATATGCGTCGCTATGACATTTGCAAGCCCATGCTGGCGCATTTCGGGGTCTCGCAACTGCGTTTAATGACTAATAACCCCAAAAAGGTCAACGCGCTTACCCAGGCTGGTATCGATGTGGTCGAGCGTTTGCCTTTGCAGGTAAATCGTAATCGGTACAACGAAGGGTATTTGCAGACCAAGGCCGCCAAGCTTGGCCATTGGTTTGCGACTCACGCCCCGGCCGACGAACAAGAATAGTTTCCGGGCTACCCGGCTTCAGGGGCGCCACGTCGCGCGACCCGAGTAGAAGGCAACGCAATTTTTTCCGGCCCGCCAAGCGTGTGGTTGCTCGACAGGCCGGGTATTACGTCAGCTCATAAACC
Source organism: Pusillimonas sp. NJUB218 (assembly GCF_003788685.1). Taxonomy (NCBI): domain Bacteria; kingdom Pseudomonadati; phylum Pseudomonadota; class Betaproteobacteria; order Burkholderiales; family Alcaligenaceae; genus Pusillimonas; species Pusillimonas sp. NJUB218. The sequence continues at coordinate 145,328 of NZ_NQMK01000006.1, read as the reverse complement.
GCATCCGGAATTGCTTGCCTTTTATTTGGCCATTGGCCAGATGGGCGTAGGCGTCGTCTGCAACTTCGCGCCGTAATGCAACAAAGGCGACATAATCAAGAATAGTGATTTTGCCGACATCGTCGAATTGCAGGCCCGCGTCTTTTGTCAGGGCACCCAGCAGGTCGCCAGGGCGCAGCTTGTTTTTCTTGCCCCCCTGAATACACAAGGTGACCATGGGCGCACCCACCGGTTTAATCGCTTGTTTTTTAACCGATTCGAGCGGTTTCCAGACCAAAGGGGCCTTCTGGAACTGCGCAATGCGCTCGGCCCACTGCATTTCTTTGGCGCCGACCAGGCTAATGGCCAGGCCCGGCTGGTCGGTTCGGCCTGTACGACCTATGCGGTGAACATGCACCTCGGGGTCGGGCGAAATATCGACGTTGATGACCGCATCTAGGGTTTTGATGTCTAGGCCGCGCGCAGCGACGTCGGTGGCGACCAATACCGCACAGCTTTGGTTGGAAAACTGGATCATCACGTCCTCGCGGTCGCGTTGTTCCATGTCGCCATGTAGTTCGAGTGCGCTGAAACCGTGCTCGCGCAGCAGGTCGGTCATGTCGGTGACACGCGCCTTGGTGTTGCAAAAGATCAGGGTGGAGCCGGGCCGGTGTTTTGAAAGCAGCTTGACGGCAATGTCGAGGCGCTGGTCGTCGTTGACCTCGTAGAAGTGCTGTTCGATGTGGTGGGCACTGTGCAGCGCTTCGGTAAAGACTTCGAGTGGGCGGTTAAGGAAGCGGGCGCTGGCCTTGCGGATGTTGTCGGGGTAAGTGGCCGAGAACAGCAGGGTTTGGCGCTTGTGCGGACAGTGCGATGCAATCGCCACCATGTCGTCATAGAAGCCCATGTCGATCATGCGGTCGGCTTCATCAAGTACCAGGGTCTGCAACCCGGGCAAAATCAGGCTTTCGCGCTCCAGGTGGTCGCGCACCCGGCCGGGTGTGCCCACGACGACATGGGCCCCGTGCTGCAGCGATTCGATTTGCGGTTTGATGGCGGCTCCGCCGCACAACGTAAGTATCTTGATGTTTTCGATGTTGCGCGCCAGTCGTCGCAGTTCGCGGCTGACCTGGTCGGCCAGTTCGCGCGTGGGGCAAAGTACCAGTGCCTGGGTGCCGAAGAAGCGCGGGTTGAGCTTTGCCAGCAAGGGCAATCCAAATGCCGCTGTTTTGCCCGAGCCGGTTTTGGCTTGGGCGATCAGGTCTTTGCCGTCGAGTGCCAGAGGCAATGTTTGTGCCTGAATCGGCGTCATGTCGGTAAAACCGAGGTCGTCGAGTGTGGCCAGTAGTGTGTCGGGCAAGGGCAGGGTGTGAAAACCCGTAGGTGTGGTCATAAAATTAAAATTGTCCTGATTGGAAGTCGCTGACGGCCTGCATGAGTTCTTGCTGGGTGTTCATGACAAAGGGGCCATATTGGGCAATGGGTTCGTTCAGGGGCTCGCCGGCAATGAGCAATACTCGGGCCGGGCCGTCTGCACTGATGACAACGCCGTCGGTACCCGGCGTGTTGGTAAATATGCCCATGTTTTGCAAGGGGACGGGAGTGTCACCCGTTTTAACTTCGCCGCGATACACATAAACAAACGCGTTTGCCGATGCAGGCAGGGCTTGGGTAAACTGGCCTGGCCCACTGAAATGGATGTCCAGATACAGCGGACGAGTTTTTGTGCGCTGGATTTTCCCCGCGACCCCATGACTTTGCCCTGCAATAACTCGCACGGTGACATTTGCCGAGGGTGTAATTTCGGGCATTTCTTCATGCTGGATATCAAGGTATCCGGGCTCGCACATTTTGTCGGCGGCGGGCAGGTTCAGCCATAACTGAAAACCTTCCATTACACCTTCTTCTTGTTCGGGCAGCTCAGAGTGAATGACACCGCGCCCGGCCGTCATCCATTGCACACCGCCATTCTGCAAAATGCCTTCGTTGCCCGCGCTGTCGTTGTGGCGCATGCGCCCCGCAATCATGTAGGTAATAGTTTCAAAACCGCGGTGCGGATGGTTCGGGAAGCCGGCAATGTAATCGTCGGGGTCATCGCTGCCAAAGGCGTCAAGCATCAGGTAGGGGTCCAGACGCCGCTGCAGGCTACCTGACAGTACTCGCGTCAATTTGACGCCGGCGCCATCAGAAGTGGGGCGCCCGACGATCAGACGCTCGATAGGGCGGGGTGAAGTCACGATTTCGGCGTGTTTGACGGGAATCATCGGCATGGTGTTTACCTTGAGGCGGGGAGGGTGACAAAGTGTTCGGGACGCGGACCGCGATTTGGCGGGCACGGTGAGCACTGCGACAGGGGTTGGTAATTGAGCTGCGGTCGTCAGGCCTGCGACAGGTTTAGGGCGATACAATACCGCCCGGATCAATTATAGGTGAAGGTAGCATTGTGGAAGCATTGTGGGTATCGACCGGTGTCGTCGCACTGGCAGAAATGGGTGACAAAACCCAGTTGCTGGCGTTTATTCTGGCCGCACGTTTTAAAAAGCCAGTGCCTATTATTTTGGGTATTTTGGCGGCAACCCTGCTTAATCATGGCCTTGCCGGCGCGGTTGGCACCTGGGTAACGACCGTGCTTAGCCCCGATGTTTTGCGCTGGATTCTCGGCCTGTCATTTTTGGCCATGGCTATTTGGACACTCATCCCCGACAAGATCGAAGAGGAAGAAACCCAGATCGCCCGTCGACTTGGGGTGTTTGGTGCAACGTTTGTCACGTTTTTCTTGGCGGAGATGGGCGATAAAACGCAGATTGCGACGGTGGCTCTTGCCGCGAGCTACGCCGCGCCGGTGCTGGTGATTGCCGGCACGACGCTGGGCATGCTGATTGCTGACGTTCCCGCCGTTTTTGTGGGGAATAAATTTGCCGCCAAGATTCCGATGCGACTGGTTCACAGCATTGCTGCCGCCATTTTTGCCATATTAGGTGTGTTGGCGCTGATGGGCGTGGGAGATTTTATGGCGGACGCTGGCGGTTAAAACGGCGTATTAGCCGGGGGCGCATTAATGTTTTCGATACACGAGCGGCCGCAATAGCTTCGCAATGAAGACACCGATTGCCCATTGAACTACACCCCAAAGACTGGATGCGTATCCAATTTTTGGGGTGTTTTTAATGACGCGTCTGCAGGTTTATGTTGACCTGCCGCCTATTGTTTAGCCGGTTTAGGCGCGCATGGTTTTCAGGGCAACAGCCCAGCGGTGCAGTTCGCCCAGCATAGTTTCGGCCGATTTGTCGATAAGTTCGTTCGATTTGAAGTTTTTGTTTTCGTCGAGCATGGTAGCCACCATGGGCACCATCACGCCTTCGGTAATGGGCATCATGCGCAGGGTTGTAACCAGCGATTTGGCCTGTTGAGCAGCGCGCAGCCCGCCCGAGACGCCGCCATAGCTGACAAAGCCTGCAGGTTTGTAGGCCCATTCTTTAACCAGATAATTCAGCGCGTTGTAGAACGAGGGTGGGGCGCAGTAGTTGTATTCAGGAGTCACAAATACGAACGCATCGGCCGAATCAACACTGGCGCTCCAGCGCTTGGTGTGGTCGTGCTGGTAGTTGCGCATGGCCGGGTGGTTGGGTTCGTCAAAAACGGGCAGCTTGAAGTCGACCAGGTCAATCAGCTCGATGTCGAACTGGCTATTGGCCTTGGCATAGTCGGCAAACCATTTGGCCACAGACGGGCCAACGCGGCCGGGGCGGGTGCTGCAAATAACTACCTGAAGCTTGAGTGCCATAGAATCGAAATCTCCAATGTGGTGGCGGTGCCCGGATTGTGCACCGCATCAGCTATCATAAAGCCTGATCTTGACGCCATAAAGAGGAAGCGCCGTGTTGTCTCCTGACCAGACTGCTCTACAAAAACAGATTATTTCAGAACTTTGTGTTGCCGATACATTCAATGTTGACCAGGAAATCGAAAAGCGTGTCACGTTTTTGGCTGATTATCTGTTGCGCACACGCCGTAAGGCGTTGGTGCTGGGTATCAGTGGCGGGGTCGATTCGCTGGTCGGGGGCTGCCTTTCGCAGCGCGCTGTCGAGCGGGTGCGTGCCGCCGGGGCCGAGGCGCAATTTATTGCCATGCGTTTACCTTACGGCGTACAAAAAGACGAAGCCGATGCGCAGGCTGGCCTGGGCGTTATCTGCCCCGATCGCCTGATTACCGTCGATATCAAGCCCGCCAGCGATGCAATGCTGGCATCGGTTGTTCAGGGGGGCGCCGAGTTTCGCGACCCGGCGCACCAAGACTTTTTGCTTGGCAATATCAAGGCGCGCCAGCGCATGATTGCCCAGTTTGCTGTGGGCGGTGCATACGATGGCATTGTGGTGGGCACTGACCATGCCGCCGAAGCCTTGACGGGCTTCTTTACTAAATTTGGCGACGGCGCTGCCGACGTGACCCCCCTGACGGGGCTGTCCAAGCGCCGTGTACGGGCGCTGGCGTTGCGTTTTGGGGCACCCGAATCGTTGGTTTATAAAGTACCCACGGCCGACCTCGAATCCCTGTCGCCGCTCAAACCTGATGAAGAGGCGTTTGGCCTAACCTACGATCAGCTTGATGATTTTCTTGAAGGTAAGCCGGTTCCGGTTGATGTCTTTGAAAAAATCGTGGGTATTTATCGGGCCACCGCTCACAAGCGCGCACTGCCGTACAACCCGTTCGACACGTTTTAAATAGTGCTGATTGTTCTGCCGGACGCTTGGTTAACTGGGGGAAATCATGCTGTCAAAATGGCAATGGCTGGTTAAGCAGCTCACCCGTACCCTTTGGGTCAGGGCGCTTTTGTTCTCATTACTTGCCATCGCCTCGGCGTTGCTGTCGGTACTGCTCGACCCGTTCATTCCTGAAGGCCTGGCCGGTGTTATTGGTGCTGATGCTGTCGATCATATTCTTGATATCCTGGCAGGCAGTATGTTGGCGGTGACCACGTTCTCGTTAACCGTCATGGTCTCGGCCTATAGTGCGGCAACGTCCAGCGTTACGCCGCGCGCCACCCGGCTGCTCATGCAAGACACCACCAGCCAAAATGTGTTGTCCACGTTTCTGGGGTCGTTTCTGTTTAGCCTGGTCGGTATTGTGGCGCTTAGCGCCGGGGTTTATGGGCCGCGTGGCCGGGTTATTTTGTTTGTGGTGTCGTTAGTCGTTATTGGGTTGGTGGTGCTGGCGTTGCTGCGCTGGATTTCCCACCTGACCCATTTTGGCCGTGTGGGCGACACCACCGAGCGCGTCGAGACGGCAACGGCCAACGCACTTGATTACTGGCGGCGTTGCCCAGCAATGGGCGGGCAAGTTTTGCGTGATCCACAATCCACCATTCCAGCGCATGCAATGCCGATATACCCCGATGGTGTTGCTTACGTCGAGCATCTTGATATTGGTCAATTAAACGAGTGTGCTGAAAAGTTCAATTGCAACGTTTATGTCGATGCCGTAGCCGGCGCGTTTGTGCATCCGCGCACGCCATTGCTGTGGGTCGACTCAAGCTCTGACAGTGGTTTAACCGAGGCGATGCGCGCGGCTTACACATTGGCACCTGAACGCTCTTTCGATCAAGATCCGCGCTTTGGATTGTGCGTGCTCGCCGAAATTGCATCGCGCGCGTTGTCGCCTGCCGTCAATGACCCGGGCACGGCGATAGATGTTCTGGGCCGTGGCGTGCGAGTATTGACCCAGTACCTTGCGCCGCTATCATCGCCTGAAAACATAGCGTATGCCCGCGTATGGGTGCCACCTTTGGCGTTCGAAGACATGCTGAACGATTTCTTTATGCCGATCTCTCGAGATGGCGCAGGAATGATCGAGGTTCAGGTGCGCGTGCAAAAGTCGTTGCATGCCTTGTTTTGTAACGCGCCGCGATGGGTGCAGGGGGACTTGCTAACACATGCCCGTATTGCGCTTGAGCGCGCCGAGTCGGCACTGACGCTACCATCAGAAAAACAGGCGCTGTTGCAGTTGCATCAGCGCCTGTTTGAGTAATTGACTAGGGGGGTCAAGTTTGGTTGGTGTGTGTCCAGCGCTGATAAAGCTTCTGGGCGGCCAGGTCAAGCAAAAAGCCCAGGGCACCAATCAGCACAATCACGGCCATCAACTCTGAGTAAGCCAAGCGGTCGCGGGTGTCTAGAATGAAGTATCCCAGTCCCGAACTGACGCCGAGCATCTCGCAAGGTACCAGCACGATCCAGATAATACCAATGGCCAAACGAGCGCCGGTAAGAATGTGGCCTAAAACACCGGGGATGACGATGCGCAGCAAGACTTCGCTTCGGGTTGCACTTAAGCTTTTTGCCAGCATCAACCATTTTGGGTCGAGTTGCTTGACGCCCGCGGCTGTATTCAAGATAACAGGCCAGACAGCGGCAAACGACAGCAGAAAGTAAATGGGGGCGTCGCCAATACCAAAAATCATTACCGCAATAGGCATCCACGATAGCGGCGAAATCATGCGCAAAAACTGAAAGGCGCTGCTGGTGCTGTTTTCAAGCGTGCGCGAACCACCGATAGCCAGCCCGACCGGTATGCCGATGAGCAAGGCAAAGAACAACCCCACCAGTACTCGTTTCAAGCTGGTCAGGGTGTGCGTGGTGAGCTGGTTGTCGCTGACAAGGGCGTACAGGCTTGACAGCGTGTCGGCGGGGCTGAGAAGTCCGGCCATTGCGATATCGCGTTTTAAAAACTCGATACCAACCCCCCAAAGGACGATCAGCACCAGCAGCCCGGTCAGGCTGAGCAGTGTGCGCTTGCCGGGTGCTGCGAAAAACAGAATCTTGCGCATGAACGTTTTGCCTTAAGCGGTGATGATTTCCTGGCGCTCGTAGCCTGGAGGCATGCCAAAAACGCTCATGCCGCCAATGCTTTCGATGGCCTTGCGTGCAAAGCGGTCGTCGACCAGGTCTTTGGCTGCAAATGCCGGGTCCAGCGTTTCCAGGAATTCGTTTTTGCCTGACACCAGCGTGCCTTTCAGGCGGCGCACCAGTTCTTCGGTGTAGCTGGGAAACGGGTAAGGTTGGAAGTCGATACGCTTTTCTTGCCAAGCTTTATTGACAATAGCGCCGTCTGCCTCGTAGCGGGCACGATCCAGTTTCGCAGGTACCAGAACTTCGGCCAGTGTATTGAAGGGGTGGGGCGTATAGCGTTGTGCGTGATCTTTGGACAGAATGCGCGCGGTTTCTTCACGGTTGTTCTGGATCCATGCCTGGGCTTGAACAATGCCGTTGACAACGCCCTGAGTCCATTCGGGCCGGTTCACGGTATCTTCTTCGTGCATCAGCACGACGCAGCAGGCGTGATCTTTCCAGATGTCGCCGGTAAAACGCAAAATTTTGCCAACCTTGAGTAGTTCGGCCGAGGCATTAAACGGCTCGGCCACGGTGTAGCCCGAAATCTGCTTGTTGGCCAGCGCGGGCAACATGTCTGAAGGCGCCATGACCACTAGCTTGACTTGTTTTTCGTTAGGCTCGCCGTCGCTGATGGGCTCAAGGCCTTTACCTTTAAGCAGGTGCTGCAACATGACGTTGTGAATCGAATACCAGAAGGGAATGGCCACGGTGGTGCCGCCCAGTTGCGCAACGTCGTTGATGTCGTGCTGTACGGTCAAACCTGAACCCGACATGTGGTTCCAGGCAACGATCTTGGCTTTCGACTGGCTGCCATAACGTGCCCAGACGGTCATGGGCGACAGCAGGTGAACGGCATTGACCTGGCCGGCCAGGAAGGCTTCGACAAGTTGGGCCCAACTGCGGAACAGGCGGGGCTTTTCGACTTGCAGGCCCTGCTTTTCGAACAAGCCATTGTTGTGCGCCACCAGTAAGGGCGTGGCGTCGGTGATGGGCAGGTAGCCAATACGCAATGGGGCGTTGGGGTCGGCAGCAAAGGCCTTGCGTTGCATGCTCAGCAAAGGCAGCGCGCCCATGGCGGTAAACAAAGACGAAAGTTTCAGGAACTGGCGACGGGCCTCGTTCGTGGCGGATGTGTCGTTAAAAGTTGTCATGATGGTCGTTCTCAGTGTGTCTGGGCGGGTTTTTGGCGTGCTTTGCGCAAGGCATGCACGATTTCAAGGCGAATACTTTCGAGTTCGTCGACGGCTTCGTCGCGCGGATGAGGCAAAGTGATATGCCATTCGCCGATCAGGCGTCCGGGATGATGGCCAATCAGTACGATACGGTCGGCCAGCAACAGGGCTTCGTCGATGTCGTGGGTCACCATCACTGCGGCGGCCTGGTGTTTCTGTGTAATGGCGCGCAGCAGGTCCTGCATCTCGGTGCGGGTAATTTCGTCGAGCGCGCTGAACGGTTCGTCGAGCAGCAGCATTTCGGGTTGACGGGCCAGGCAGCGGGCTAGCGCCGCACGTTGCGCCATACCCCCTGATAGTTCGGCAGGGTAACGGTGACGCGCTGCTGCCAGGCCGACTTCGCCAATGGCGGCGGCGATACGGGCCTCACGTTCGGTTTCACCGATTTTGGGCTGGTGCTTGAAGTCGAGCCCGAAGCCGACATTTTGTTCGAGGTTGAGCCAGGGCAACAGGCTGGGGTCTTGAAATACAAACCCCAGTCGAGGGTGCGGCCCGTTGAGTTCTTCGCCGTGTACGCGTACAGAGCCGGTTTCGGGTTGCTGAAGGCCAGCAAGCACACGCAATAAAGACGACTTGCCGACGCCGCTGGGGCCCAATATGGCCACGGTCTCGCCCTGGGCTACCTGCAACGAAAACTCGGTAAGTACCGTGTTGCGAGGTTTGCCTTTGCCCGTATAGGTCAGCTGGATGTTACGGGCCTCGAGCACGAGCGGGCGGTGGGTGGTTTGATTCATGATGCTTGAAAGTTTTGGGCGATCGTCTGGTTTAACGGGGTAGATCAATGGTTAACGCGATGGCCCGGCAAGCGGTCGGGACACCCTGTTCAGGCCGCCTGGGCTTGCAGTCGTTCCAGGTCGTTGATTTCTTTGCGCAAGTGCTTGAGGGCAGGCGTCACGATGGCGACGAACACAGCCTCGCGTTGGCGGCGCTGTGCGCCGTGGTTCATCAGATAGCCTTTGGCGCCCGTGTGTAGTACTTCAGACTGCGTAGCGCGTAAAGCCAATTCTGATGTCGCCAAGCGTGCCTTGAGCACGTCCAGAAGCGGTGCTTCGCCGGTTTGCGCCTGCCGAGCCAGGTCGGCAATCTGTGTCTTCAGTGTTTGCAGCTCTGCAGCCAGGTCTTCGGCTTGGTCATCCAGAAAGACATTGACGTGCGAATGCGTTTGGTTGGTGGCGCGCATCGATTCGATGCTGGCTTCGATAATGCCTAGCCCCATACCTGTCTGGCCCAACACAAAACCGGGCTTGATCCGCTGTATATAGGCTTTGAACTGCGAGGGGTGAGCAATGATGTCGTCGTTTGTGACGGCAACTTTGTCGAAGCGTACATTAAGTGTCTGGGTGCCTTCCATACCCGAAAACGGCAGGCAGCGACGCAGCGTGACACCAGGTGCATTGCAGCGCACGGCAAACATAATGTAGCCCTCGTCTTCGACATGAGCGGCAACAACGGCCAGGTGATCTTCACCGATATTCGATACCCAGGGCAGCGACCCGTTTACTTCGTAGCCGTGCTCGGTGCGAGTGGCGCGCAGATTGATTTTTTCGATGCCTGCCAGATGTTTGACGGTATTCGACATGCCTGTACCGGCCAGCAGCTCACCCGATGCCACCTGTGCCAGATAGCGCTCACGCACTGCTGCGTTGGCGGCATTAAGCAGGTACCACGCGCAGGTTGACTGGCACCACACCATAAAAGCGGTCGAACCGCACTCGCGACTGACCAATGTGGTGGCTTCGACCTGCACAGACAAATCAAGGCCCTGACCGCCCTGAGCCTGGGGTACGCTGGCCGAATAGCCGCCCAGTTGCCCCAGCTTACGCAGATACTGCTCTGGATACTGACCCTGGTCAATGGCTGTCACCAGTGGCGCCAAGTCGGATTTGGCGTGTTGGGCGATGGCGTTGATCAGGGTAGAGGCAGATTGAGTCATGACCAGGTTCCTTGGGTGGGGCGGGCGATTCGGGGCAGGGCGGAGCAAATTGTGTTGCGGCGCCCCGGCGACAAGCGACGCCGAGGCTGATGCCTGAAATCAGGCGTGCGGCTGGAGTTCGGGGTTGATGGGTGTTTGTGCCAGGTTGTTGGCAAAGTTGCACAACGTGGCCAGGCTTACGCCTAATACGGCTTCAAGTGCATTGGCTTGGCTGTAGCCCGCGTCAAAGAAAGATTTCAAGGCGTCGTCAGAGACCTGACCCTTGTTCTCGATGACGGCGATAGTGAACTGTGCCAGCGCGTTAAGCTTGGGGTCGGCCAGTGCTTGGGTGTTGCGCAGCGCCTGAATGACTTCTTCGGGCATACCCAGTTTTTTGCGTGACAGCGCTGTATGGCCAGCGACGCAAAAGCCGCAGCCGTTCAGGGTGGCAGCGGTGATTTGCACGACTTCGCGCTCTTCGGGTGTCAGGCCGGTGCGTGCGTTGATAGCGCCCACGACCTGGTAAGTTTCTAGAGCAGTCGGGGCATTGGCCAGTACGCCAATCAGGTTGGGCAAAAAGCCGTTGTTCTTTTTGGCAGTTTCCAGGCGCTCTTTAGCGGCTTCTGGGGCGGATTCGATCGAGTGAATAGTAAGGCGGCTCATGGATGCTCACAGAAAGAGGTTCATCAAAATTCTTTCCGTTCATTCTAGAGAGCCGCCTATAGAATCAGAACTAATATAAGAAAATAACCTTATTTCTGATGGTTATATGTGAGCGTTGTCGGGGTCATAAGGAGCAATTTCGTACAAAAGGCCAGAGTACGGTGCTGTTTGGTTATATAGACCGCACGCCGGCCGGAAATGTCAGTCGGAAATTTTGGCTAGCGCAGCGTCTAGTAGCTGAACGGTACGGTCAATGTTGTTGAGTTTGTCGAGCCCAAACAGGCCCAGACGGAAGGTTTTGTAATCGGCGGGCTCGTCGCATTGCAAAGGCACGCCTGCTGCAGCTTGTAGCCCAACCTCAATAAACTTACGAGCCGATTGCAAGTCGTTGTCGGTGGTGTAGCAGACCACGACGCCGGGTGCTTCGAAGCCGGGGGCGGCCACGCTTTTAAAGCCATGTTTAGCCAGCAGGGCACGTACGGCTTTGCCTAGTTCAAGTTGTTTGGCTTTCATGATGTCGAAGCCATCGGCGCGGGTTTCGGCCATGGCGTTGCGCAGGCTGACCAGACCGTCGGTAGGCATGGTCGCGTGATAGGCGTGCCCGCCGTTTTCGTAGGCCTGCATGATTTGCAGCCATTTGCGCAGGTCGCACGCGAAACTGGTGCTGGTGGTGTGTTCGATACGTTGCAGGGCGGCTTCGCCCAGCATGACCAAGCCACAGCAGGCCGCGCCAGTCCAGCCTTTTTGCGGCGCGCTGATCAGTACATCGACCCCTACAGCTTTCATGTTGACCCACACCGTACCGGAGGCAATGCAATCGAGTACGAACAAACCGCCAACCGCATGAACGGCGTCGGCTACTTGTTTCAGGTAGTCGTCGGGCAGCATAATGCCCGAGGCGGTTTCAACGTGCGGCGCAAATACCAGGTCGGGCTTGTATTCGTTAATGGCTGCCACGACTTCGTCGATGGGGGTAGGGGCGAAGGCGCCTTGCGACCCGCTTTCAATTGGTCGGGCTTTGAGCACTTTATGTTCGGCTGGAATGCCGCCCATGTCAAAAATTTGCGTCCAGCGATAACTGAACCAACCGTTGCGTAGCACCATGCAGCGTTTGCCCGTGGCAAACTGGCGGGCAACAGCTTCCATGCCAAATGTGCCGCTACCCGGCACAACAATAGCGGCTTGTGCAGCGTACACTTCTTTCAGGGTTGCCGAAATGTCGTTCATGACGCCCTGGAAGAGGTTTGACATGTGGTTTAGCGCGCGGTCGGTGTAGACGACTGAATATTCGAGCAAACCATCGGGGTCGACAACGGGTACCAGTTTTGACATGCGTAACTCCTGAATTTTTTATGTGTATGGTCTTGATTGTAGACGGATTGTTTAAAAGGAAATAACTATGCTGTTTGCCTTTGTATTGCTCGACAAACCCGGTACGGCCGACCTGCGTATGCGCGTCAGGCCCGAACATAAAGCTTACCTGGCGCAGCGGCAAGACCATATCGCTTTTGCCGGCCCGTTAACGCACGACGACGGTCAAACAATGTTGGGCAGCTTGCTGGTTATGGACTTCGAATCGCGCGATGCGGCGCACGCTTGGTTGGCTAATGAGCCGTTTTACAAGGCCGGCTTGTATGGCAGCGTCGCGGTGCATGCGTTTAATAATTTGTGGCCGCAGAAGGCGGGGTTTCCCGCAGCGTGACGTGATGTTTTTTGCCGGTTCTTTGGCACCGTTTTGAGCAGTACTTAACTGTTGCCCAATCGCGTTCCCACTTCTTGCGCCATGTAAATGGCAGGCCGCAGCATAAGCACAACTTAGTCGGTAGGTCTGATTTTTTTCGCATTTTCATTGCAATTTTTTGCCGCACGTCATGACTTTTTCTAAGTCTGCGTGTGTATAAGTAGGCGCTTCGTAGGCAGTTAAAAGTCCAGGTCCAGCTGATGGCGTTTTGCGGTGTTCTGGGGTGTGGTGTTGCGCGGTGGCGTGTTGCTTCGCTTTCGCGAAGCATGTTTCTCGACGACCTTGCTTTTAGCCGCTTGCACCGACGGCAGACGTTTCCGTGCGTAAAGTCGTTGTTTGGCGGCCCGCGTGGCGGTTTCCAGATCAACCAACGGCACAGGGATATCTTTACCGACTTCGATGCCGTAGCGTCGCTGCAGCTCTGGCGGCATGCGCCAGGGCTCGAATAGCCATGTGTCGGGGATTTTGCGCATCGCCGGCAGCCAGCGCCTGACAAACACGCCCTTAGGGTCGTGATCGTGGGCCTGCTTGATGGGGTTGTAGACGCGGGTAGTATTCATGCCGGTGGTGCCTGATTGCATTTGCATCTGGCTCCAGTGAATACCCGGCTCGTAGTCCAGAAACTGGCGCGCCAGCCACAGCCCGACTTCTCGCCAATGCAGCCATAAGGGGTAGGCGGCTACCGACACCAGCATGGCGCGCATTCTAAAATTTAACCAGCCGGTTTCGCGCAGCATGGCAACGCAGGCATCGACCATGGGCCAGCCGGTGCGACCTTGCGTCAGGGCCTGAAAATGTAGCGCGTTCCAGTCGTTTTCACGCAGATCATCGTAGCCGCGATGCATGTTGTGAAATTCAATATCCGGCTCGCTTTCCAGTTTCTGGATGAAGTGGCAATGCCAGTACAGTCGGCTGATAAAGGCCTGTAAACCCCTGCGGTGGTGCAGTGCCGACATGGGTAGGGTGTTAACACGAGCTCGCGTGGCTTGTACGACTTCTCGCAAACTTAGTGTCCCGTATGCCAGATGGGTCGAGAGGCGTGAACAGGCAGTGGAGGCAGACAAAGGCGAGGAGATGCCACCCCGGTACTGTGCGCTTCGGGTGCTCAAAAATTGATTAAGAATCGCTAGCCCGCGCTCACGCCCGCCGTGTTGTCGGCGTGTGGGCGGCGTATCGTTAAGACCTAGGGTCAATGGGCTTGGCCAGGCGGGTGGGGCGACTCTTACGCATGGTGCCCCTAGCGGCCATGGCATGAATTGAATGCTTGTCGGCGACTTGACCTGCGTACGCGCCATAAAACTTTCCCACTGGCTCTGCCACATATCGCGATGTCTCAGCCGCCTGACCACCCCAAATTGTTGGTGTTCTTGCCAAGTGACGTTATGCCGTCGGCACCATTGCGCTACCGCCTGGTCGCGCCGATACGACCACCCGTTGCCTGTTTCTTCATGCGATTGTAATGATGCAAACGGCGCTGCTGCATGCAGTTGATCAAGTACTTCCGTGATGTTTCCGACAGCAATATTCAACTGCCCGCCCACTTTGCGTAATGCGCGGTCTACTGCGTTAGCGCTTTCTTGAATAAAAGCATAGTGTTGGGCTGCAGCATCTGCCTGCGCCCACGCATCGGGCTCAATGACATAAAGACATAGTACCGACCCGCGCTGAGCCGCTTCGAGCAAAGGCGCGTGATCATGAAGCCGAAAGTCGCGCTTGAACCAAACGACGTGATAAGACATGGCGGGATCGGGAAATTCGGCAGTGGATAATAAAACGCGGTTTGATTTGAGTAGCCATCGTATCGGCGTGCAGCAGGGGTCACAAGCCTGTGCACCGGTATTTCTTGTTGGTGCAAGCGTAGGGGCAAGTGTCATCAATGCCGGGTTATGCTTTCGAGACCCGGCTACCTTTTATTGAAAATAGATCATGACGCCTGAAGTCGACCGCACATCCGATCAAAGCCCTTAGTCCGTATTTTTGATTTTTTTGCGCCTGGGGCTCACCTCGTTTGGCGGGCCTATTGCCCATTTGGGCTACTTTCGGCACGAGTTTGTGACACGGCGCAAATGGATGACTGAACGCAGCTGTGCTGATCTGGTCGCGTTGTGCCAGTTTTTGCCTGGCCCGGGGCTGGCCGTGTTTTAGTTTGGGGCGCGGTTTATTGTTTTTTTGTGTTGTGCGGTGGCTGCGTTATTAGCAGGCAAGGCTTCGACGGCGTATGTTGTCAACGGCATGCCTGTCATGTCGGTCACAAACATTTTGTCTACCCTGGCAAACAAAATGCCGTTGCTGGGGCTTAAAGCCAGTCCGTTTTTGTTCTTTAGGCGTTCGGCCCCGGTAATGGTCATAACCACATTCACGACCAGCATATTTGTTTTGTTCAGCAGTTTTTCGGCTTGGTCTTGTGGCATACGAATGGCCTTGGCGAGCAACGTCCGGTCGGTTACCAGGCCCGGATGGTGTCCGGCGGCAACGATGTTTCGGAACCCAACCACGGTAAGCGGCGCGTCATCGGTATATTTTGATATGCCGTCGTTTGCGCCGTTAACGGCATAAACGGTATGGCCGTTAAACTTTACATTCATCGGTGGTTTGAACACGATGGGGCTGTCGGCCGTTTTACCATTACCAAAAATAAGTACACCGCTGCCCAGATCGTATTTGACATTTCCGACCACGCTACGCATGACAAAGGTATCTTGAACGCCTTTGGCTCGTCTCAGAGCCTCTGTTTTGAAGCGCGGCAGAAGTTCCTGCGCAGAGATGTCTGGGTTTCGGTCGCGCAGGCTTTCAGGTGGAAATACCCAGTCGAACACGATTTTCTTCCCCGAGGTCGAGGCAGACTTGTCGGCGTACTGAGCCCGGATAATCTCGTCTCGTGTTGCAGAAAGCCATGCTTGCTCGTTGAAAGGTTCAGTGGCGTTCAATATATTCATCAGCATGGCATCGGTGCTGAAGTTGGGGATGCCTCCATCCATCGCCGATCTGGCTGCTTTTGCGCTGGCCATTTCATCGGTATTAAATGCTTCAATCGCCGCTGCAATATGCGTTCTGGCCGTGGCTATGTCTTCCGAATTGCACCTGATGACGCGATGTGCACCGGATAAGGCAACAATGCGCGCGGCATGGGCTGGTGTGGGTGGCTTGCCACTGGCAGATGCAGACAAACACACCTGGTATGGGTCTGTTGGCGTCCATTCTGCACCCGCCGTTTCTTGATTCTGGTATGAGAAGTAGCGAGAAGGTGTATGGAAGTCGCTCGCTTGAATAGCCAGGGGGAAAGTAAAGCTTGCAACCAGCGCAAATACTTTGCGGGCCAGGGCTGCAGTTTCTTCTTGCGTGGGCATAGCGACCTCGCGCGCGGCAATTAGAGTTTGTCTAGTTTGCCGGTCGGGCTGAGTGTCTGCCATCAGTTAGATGGCGAGTATTCGCAACCCTGGTCGCCTGCTATAGAATAGTAAGGTTAATTTCTAGGGGCTGGCATGCTTATTCGTAAATTCGGTCGTTCTGGTGCGCTGGTACTGTTAGGCCTGGCACTTGCAGGTTGTTCGTCCGGCGGCATTGCCCTGTTTAGCCCCTCGTCCTCGGGGGCGGCCGCCAGTGGCCCGTCAGCCAGTTCCGATCAGTGTCGTCTCAACCCTCGTAGCTGCATACACAAAGGCCAGTACGAATCGGGTGAGCGCGCCTATGCCGAATACGAAGCCGCCCGGCTAAACCAGGCTGAGCTTGAAAGGTTGCGTCGTAACGCAGTGCGCTGAAATTGGGCGTTAAATAGCCCTACACGATGCCCAGCGGAGTTTCTTTGGTATTACACGAATGCGGAGTCTGGGGGGCGCCACAGCAGCCAGATTAACGCTGTATAAAAATTTCTTCATAGCACCGGTAGCCCATACTGCGCAGCGTGGTTATGGGCAGTTGTTCGCATGTTGCTTGTTCTACCTTGCGTCGTAAGCGCCATATTTGAGAGTCGAGGCGACGTTGATCGTATTCCAGAAAATCTTTACCCATGGCCTGAACGATGTCGCGCCGACTGACGAGTTGTTGATTACCTGCAGCTAAAGCCAGTAAAACCACGTAATCTTGTGTTGATAGTTTCACGGTTTTTCCAGAGGGCGTAGTAAGCGAAGGCGGGGCGCTGGAAAGTCGCCATGTGTTGCCGCCAACCGGCGTGTGCATGGCGACCGCGGCATCATGATTGGGCGACTTGCTTATTCTTTCTTCGGTAACGTCACGAGCCACAGCAACACAAATTCTTTTGTCTTTGTACCAGCGTGCCGACCACGTAATATAGGCAATACTGCCGTCTTTGCGCCGATAGCGATTTTCGAATCCTGGCGGCAAGAGCCCTTGAATTAATTTACCAAAGGCCTCTAGAGTTCGGCCGAGGTCTGGCTCGTATATAAGGTCTAGAATTTGACGACCAATCATTTCTTGGGCGGTGTAGCCAAAGATGCGTTGGTGCGCACCACTCACTGACAAAAATACGCCATTTTCCCCGACGACGCATACGGCATCGAGTGTAAGGTTCATGACATCAGACACACATTTGGGGTCGGGCAGCGTCATGATTTTATAGTTTGGCAACATACGCATGGGCGGGGCCGGATATGCCCCGATGCGGCGTGGTTACATCCTTGTTAAAGGTTCACTTTACCACGCCAGATATGAGGTATCAGACTCCATCAGATTTGATCAGATTCAATCAGATTCGCTCAGATTCGCAAGCGCCTAACTACCTAAAATTTACAAAAATCAAGTATTTGCTTGCATCAATAACATAATGCTTCAAGGCTTTACCCATGAATCGTATTTACCGTCTGGTTTGGAATGCGTCCAAACAGTTGTGGCAAGCCGTCACCGAATTGGGGCGTACCAGGGGCAAAAATGCGGTTCGTGGGGTAGTTAACAGGTCACACAAAAAGCAGTGTGCCCGCGCGCGCGTAGCAGGGTCTAAGGCTGGCACGGCGTCAGGGCGTTTACGCCCGTTGGCTGGCATGTTGCAGCTTGTATTTGGTGCCAGCTTGGCGGGTACAGCCCTGGGGGCCGATTTGCCTACTGGCGGCGCCATTGTGGCGGGTGCAGGCAGTATTAATCAGTCGGGTAACGCGCTCACCGTTACCCAAAACACTCAAAACATGGCCGTCACCTGGGATTCGTTCAGTGTGGGCGCCGGCCACACGGTTAATTTCGTCCAGCCTTCTGCCCAAGCAGCTGTATTAAATAGGGTCATGGGGGCCGACGTATCTGTGATTCAGGGTGCTATTAATGCTAATGGGCGTGTATTCTTGCTAAACCCCAACGGGGTGCTGTTTACCTCTAGTGCTCAGGTCAACGTCGGCAGCATGGTGGCCAGTACGCTTAACATGAGCACACAAGACTTCATGAACGGCAATTACCGCTTTGAAGGTACGAGCTCGAACGCCATTGTTAACCAAGGCAATATAACGGCCGTGGGCGATGGCAGCGGCGGGGGCACCGTGGCCCTTATCGCCGCCAAGGTGACCAACCTGGGTACACTAGCGGCCGCCAAAGGCAATGTGCTGATCGGTGCCGGGCAAAGGGTGCAGCTAGACCTGGGCGGGCCGGTAAAGCTAGAGGTAGAACAAGCTGCGATCGATGCTCTGATTGAACAAGGTGGGGCCATCAAGGCTGACGGCGGGTTGGTGTATTTGACTGCCAAGGCGGCCGGTAATCTGGCAGCCACGGTCATCAACCATACCGGCATTACCCAGGCACAAACGCTGCAAACCGGCGAAAAGGGCCAAATTTACCTGCTGGCCGACATGCAGAACGACCGCATCAACGTTGGCGGTACGCTCGACGCTTCGGCGCCCAGCGGGGGCGATGGCGGGTTTATTGAGACCAGTGCGGCCAATGTGGTTGCGCTAGGCGATCGCAAAGTAACGACCCTTGCGGTCAACGGCAAAACCGGTACCTATTTAATCGACCCGAACGACTTTATTATCGCGGCCAGCGGCGGCAACATGACAGGCGCCCAGTTAGGGGCCGACCTGAACCTGAACGATATGTTGATCAGCACGGCGGGCGGTACAGCCGGTGGCAACGGCGATATTTTTGTTAACGATGCCGTAACCTGGAATGCGACGACGAAGTTTACGTTAAACGCCGAGCGCAATATTGCCATCAATGCCGACATTACCGCCCAAAATGCTAGTGGGCGACTGGCGCTGCAGTATGGCCAGGGCGGCGCGGCGGCCGGAAATACGGCGACGTACACCATCCAATCAGGGGCCAAAGTTAACCTTCAAGCTGGGGAAAACTTCAGCACATTATTGGGCGAAGACGGCGCAGTGCTGAACTGGACGGTTATTACCAGTTTGGGCAGCCAGGGCAGCACCACCGGCTCTGATCTTCAGGGTATTAACGGCAACCTGTCGGGCCGTTTTGTGCTGGGTGCCGATATCGATGCCAGAGCGACATCGGGTTGGGACTCTGGGGCGGGTTTCATGCCGCTGGGAAACTTTACTACTAAATTCACGGGTAGTTTTGACGGTTTGGGGCATGTTATTGATGGTTTGCGTATCAACAGGGAAGCCTACTACGTGGGGCTGTTTGGCTATATAAGTGGCACATCCACGGTAATCAGTAACGTCGGGGTGACGTCGGCAAACGTAACGGGCACAAGTTATACAGGCATTCTTGCGGGAATGGTTGTCGACAGCAAAGTTATCAATGTCTACAGCACAGGGTCGGTAGCAGGGTGGGAGCGTGTTGGCGGGCTTGTGGGCTCTGCTCAAACCTCTTCAATGGGTTCGATCATAGGGGCGTATTCTCGCGCAAACCTCTCCACAGACTCTACCAGCAGGTACTTTGGTGGTTTGGTCGGCTACACCGGTGGTTTTTCAGTTTCCGAGTCATTTGCCGCTGGTGCGGTTTACGCGCCAAAAGCGAACAATGTCGGTGGGCTGGTGGGGCACATGACTGGGACAGCATCAATTTCTGACTCTTTTGCATTGGGTTCAGTACGTGGTGGCGGTATCGTAGGTGGGTTGGTCGGTAGCTCCAGCGGGGTAATCAACAGAAGCTATGCCAGTGGAACTGTGCCCAGCGCCAAAGCGCCTATCGGGGGCCTGGTAGGGTCTAACAGCGGCGTAGTGAATGCCAGCTACTGGAATGTTGACTCTACCGGCCGGGCCACTAGCGGGGGCGGCACGGGCCTAAGCACCAGTCAAATGCAAGCCTCCGGTTCGTTTGCCGACTGGGGTATTTCATCGTCAGGGGCAGACAACACAACATGGCGCATTTACGAAGGCCTGTCGGCGCCCCTACTCAGGCGGTTTCTGACGAAGGTCAGTATCGATGGCGACCTGGGGGCTGCGCCCATTACGAAAGTTTATGACGGGTCAAGTGCGCTTACGGAATCTCAGGCCAATCTGACGTGGCTCAAAAATGGTGTTGCGTTTGATCCGGACCGAACATTTCTTTCGGGCACGCTACTCGAACTTGGGGGGAAAGACGCCGGGGTTCAGACACTTACACTGACACAGGGCTACTATGCATCGTCCCCCGTGGGTTATGACATAAGCTACAACATTACCGGCCAGGCGCAAACAGCCACCATTACCCCGAAGGCCTTGAGTGTTTCGGGTGCGACCGTGGCAAGTAAGATTTACGATGGCAACACTAGTGCAACAGTCTCGGGTGGTGAGCTTGTCGGGCTAGTAGATGGCGAAAGCCTGACGTTAGCGCAAGTCTCTGCGCAGTTCTACAGCAAGAACGTCGGGGAAAACTACGTTACCGTCAGCTATACCCTGGCCGACGGTAGTACCGGCGAAGGGGAGGCAAGCAACTACACGTTGGCCAGCCAATACATTACTGCAAGCATTACGCCACGTGCTGTGACCGTAAAGGCTGATGACAAAACAAAAATACGCACTGAAGCCGATCCCTTACTCACCTGGCACCTTATCGAAGGCAGTTTGGTTGCCAACGAAACACTCACGATTCCTTTAACGCGTAACGTCGGCGAAGCCGTGGGCACGTACACGATCTTCGCGCAAAGCCTGAATAACTCCAATTACCAGGTAGCTACTCAGTCAGGCGTTCTGACTATCCAGCCAGGGGCCTCGTCAAACGAAATTCCTAGTCGTGCCGTTTCGTCAAATGCATCGTCGAACGAGCTTGGTACGCCAGGAAGAAATGCCATCGAATCGGCCACCAGTAACAGTTTTGGTAACGGGTTGAACAACAACGTGTCATTCAATGGTGTCGGCCGTCAGGCTGCGCCGAGCTTACCTGGCACTGCGGGACTGAACCCGATCTTTGTCGTTAGTTCGGGGGTCAGCCTGCCACAGGCCGCCACCGAGGCCGCTGCTGGTGGTGCCAACGTAAACCCCAACCCCCTTGGTAACTTGGGCGAACGCGAACCGCAGCCATAAATTTGCCCCTCCTGCAAACTGATACAGCCCCCCGAAGCTGCAACACCATTCAACGTACCGTCTACTTGCATACATGACTCGATTCGTTTTTCAGTCCGCCGCGCTCCTGTGTTTTTCGTTAATAGGTCTTGCCCATGTACCTGCAGCTGCTCAAGTAGCACCCGATGCCGGCAGAGTTTTGCAAGAAGAACTGAAGCAACTGCCTACGCCACCCAGAACATCCAAAGGCTTGGATATGCAGCCGACACAAAGCGCTCCGGCGCAGCCCGGCGGACCGCAGGTGGTGGTGGGTAGCATCACCTTCTCGGGAAATACAGTTTTCGGTTCAGACGAATTACTGCGGGTGTTGGGTAAGGTTCAAGACCAATCCTTCGATCTGGTGGGTTTGCGGTCTTTAAGCGACAAAATCACCCAGCATTATCAACAAGCCAGTTACCCGTTTGCGCGGGCTTTTATCGCGCCGCAGCAGCTTGTGAACGGCGGTGCTTTGCAAATACAGGTTGTAGAGGGACGTTATGGTCGGGTTAGTGCGGACGGTAACCCTGGGCTGACTCAAAAGGCGCAATCGTATCTTTCCGGCTTGCAGTCCGGCTCGCTTATCGAGTCGTCTGCACTCGAGCGCACCACGTTGCTGTTGGATGATCTGCCCGGCATAAAAATAACCCCCGTGATACGCCCTGGTACAGCGCTGGGTACCGGTGATCTCGATATCGTCGTAGATTACGATAAGCGTTACCAGGGTGAGGTCGGTCTGGATAACCACGGTAACTACTATTCCGGCCAATGGCGCACACGCGCCAATCTGGACATCAACAGCCCGTTTGCCTTGGGCGATCAGATCAGCCTTCGTGCCTTGTACACCCAAAGCCACTTATGGCTGGGTAGCGCTAACTACAGCATTCCCTTAGGCGGTCAGGGGTTGCGCGCCAATATAGGCTACGCACAAACGGTATACAGCCTGGATAACGGCTTTGAGGGTAATGAAGGCGTCGCCCGTATAAGTGGTGCGGGCCTTGGATATGCGCTGCTTAGGTCACAACGCAGCAACATTAACCTAAGTGTGTCGTGGCAACACAAACGCCTGTACAACAGTTATTTTTTCGGCGCGTCGACCGAGCGCTACCATTCAACGACGCTCCCCGTCACACTTGGCTTTGATCACAAAGACAGTTTTGGCGGCGGTGGCGTGACTTATGGTGCCGTGACATGGACACAGGGCCACTTGCACAAAGATGATGTCGTCCGCCAGGGCAGCTTCAGTAAATACAACCTTGATCTGGTTCGACTGCAAGCCGTAACTGGTAATGTCAGTCTGTTTGTCCGTTTTAGCGGGCAGTGGGCGAATAAGAATCTGGACAGTTCTGAGTCAATGTCTTTGGGTGGGGCCAGCGCTGTGCGCGCCTACCCCAGCGGCGAAGCCAGTGGAGACCAAGGGTGGCTTACCCAGCTAGAGCTTCGCTATCGTCTGGGCGATTTTTCACCTTATGCGTTCTATGATTATGGGTACATGAAAATCAATGCCCGACCCAGCCAAGTGACATCGCCTGCGCCCGACGAAACCCGTGCCGGGGCGGGGGTTGGGGTGCGTTACCAGGCGCACGGGCTTTCGATGGATGCCGCCATTGCATGGCGAACTCGTGGCGGTGAACCATCCTCTGATACCCATGCAGACCCTAAGCCCCGGTTTTGGCTCACCATGGCTTATGCGTTTTAATAGCATTCGGAGGCATCAACAGCAAGGCTCATTGACCTTTACATAGCGAATAGGTTCAGGCTTTGACTTAAAAGCTGCCGAACATCGTGCCTAAAGTAATCACAACAACCAAGGCGATCATGGGCGCGCCCATGGTGACGGCGGCAATGTTCAAATACGACTGGCGATGCGTCAGTTTGCAGATGGCCAGCAGCGTAATAATGGCGCCGCAATGGGGCAGGGTGTCGAACCCGCCTGCGGCAAGTACGGCAACCCGGTGCATCAGTTCGGGACTAATGCCTGCTGCTTGTGCCATGCGTAAATAGTCCGGCCCCAGAGTTTGCAGCGCAATGCTCAGGCCACCCGACGACGAACCCGTAATGCCCGACAGCACATTCATGGCAATTGCCTCTGAAATCAGTGGGTTGTTGGGGGTTACATTAAGCACTGCATCGCGGATCACCACAAAGCCGGCGAGGCCGGCAATTACTGCGCCGTAGCCTACTTCCGAGGCCGTATTGAATAGGGGCAACATAAAGCCAAACACGCCTTTGTTGATTGTGTCGCGCAAGTTGCTCCAGTGCCCCAAGCGCGAAATAATCAGCGTGGTACAAGCTGTGGCCAGCGCAATAATTAAGGCCCAAAGCCCAATAACTTTGGCGGGCGTGATGTGGGGGAAGCGGTCAGTGATGAAACTCATGTCCATACGCGGGAAGACAACGTAGGTGAAAAGCGCATTCACGGAAATGACCAGCACCAGCGGCAAAAGCGCCAGGAAAAGTGGCATATGCGATAACGCGCCGCTGTCTACGTTGCGAAGCGCTGTATCGTCGTTATCGTCTTCGTGATGGCCATAGCCCTCGCCGGCGAGTTTTGCGCTGGCCGCGCGGCCACGCAACCACCACATACCCCCCACAAACATGATGGCAGCCGCAATAATGCCCAGGCCTGGCGCTGCAAACACGTTAGTACCAAAATAGGGGATGGGAATGGCGTTTTGAATAGACGGCGTGCCCGGTAGCGCGGTCATTGTAAAAGTGAACGAACCTAGTGCAATTGTTGCGGGTATGAGCCGCTTGGGAATGTCAGCCGTACGGAACAGGTCTTTTGCGATAGGGTAGATGGCAAATGCCACTACAAATAGCGACACCCCGCCATAGGTAAGTACCGCGCAAGCCAACACCACCGTCACGATGGCGTGTTTATCGCCAAGCTTGTCGACGATCCAGCGCGCAATTGAATGCGCTGCCCCCGAATCTGCCATTAACTGACCGAACAACGCCCCTAGCAAAAAAATGGGCAAAAATTGAATGACGTAGTTACCCAGCGCCTTCATGAAAGTGTCGGTGTAGATGGGCAGGTACACGCCGATCTCGCCCGACAGCAGCACTGCCAGCGCCGCCATGAGCGGTGCCAGAAGCAGCACGGTCACGCCTCGGTAGGCCAGGTACATCAGAAGTAAAAGCGAAACAACAATGGCTAAAGTACTGGTCATCCTGGCAACATTTTATAAAGTGGAGGCCGTCGCAGTGTAGCAGTCGCCATAGTGCTCGAATATGACAGCACTTTTGGATTTGGCTGAATACGAAGCGCATTGCGCTGCGTTCTATGCTGCGAACCGCAGCTTATTATGGGTGTTTCACCCGCCTCTAAGGTTATCGTGGGCCTTAGGAAAAGTGTGGTTGACTTTAATGCAGGGCATCACCGGCACCACAGCATTTTTTGAATTTTTTTCCACTGCCGCATGGGCAGGGGTCGTTTCGACCCACTTTGGGCTTTGAGGTGTTAGCGACCTCCTGCTCATGCATGGCCTCGCGATGGGGCAGCCAATATAAGTACATCTCGAGTACGGCTGGCGGAATCTCTTGTGTGATTTTCGCCCGCTGCGCCGGCGTTTTCGTTAGTTCGTCTTGATCGGGCGAAAAATCGTCTTGACCCAGGAGCGCAATAGGACGAAACCAGGCTGCGCCGTCTGCGGTGTCCAGCATGGGTTGCCAGTCGTCTGCGCACATCTGCATGCCCTCAATAAAGCCGTAAGCCCAGCCCTCGGCCGTATCGTAGGTCTGTCCCTCATACTCCTGCGCTGCCCAAGTGGGTGTCATTTCGGGTTGGGTTGATTGCAGGCCCGTAATAATGCCGTTGTAGTGCCGCATTGCTAAATCCATGACACGGTTCAGCACAGCCATTGACGTTTTCGGTGGCCCTGAGCCGTCCAACCCCAGCGCAAAGGGGAGCCATTTGGCCGGGTGAATAGTTGTGGGGCCGATGGCGATTGCGTGCAGAAAGCCGTCCAGCATGTCCAACGTCATCGCATCATCGGCGTCAACGTGGTGCAGCAGTAGATCATCGAGCTCGGAAAACTCCGCTTCAGACAGCGGCTTGAGTGCATTTTTATTCATCAGGTGTGCTTTTCTTGGAATGTTCGATGCCGTGGGTGCAGGTTACCCACGCGGCGGTTGCGCCGATTGTAGCGGTAGTTTATTGCTCGGCGGCCCTGACGCCGCCCGTATTAAGAGCCGAGACAAAAAAAGGCCGTAAACGGTTTTATCCGTTTACGGCCTTCTGCATTTGGTGGAGTCGGGGGGAATTGAACCCCCGACAAATAATTTGGTTGTGGGGAAAATATACCGCCGAATCAACCTGTTAAGGATTTTGCTTTTCGGTCAGAATCGGGCGCGTGTGATTCCTGTGTGAATCTCTGTCCTTTTTGATAATTGGCCGGAATCCACTTCCCGTAGATCTTAAAAACCATCTCGACATCCTCATGCCCCATCTGATTCGCTAGCCAAAATGGATTGCAGCCCGAGGTGAGTAGGGTGCTTGCGTAGGTGTGTCGAAGTTGGTACGGGTTTCGGTACCTTACGCCAGATCGTTTGCACAGTGGTTCCCATAGCGTCTTTCTGATCTGGGAGTCCATAGACCACGGCTCACCGTTTCGCGGGTTGATCCAGACCCTAATAGATGAGATAAAAGAGACCGATTTCTGCTCACGCAGGGCCGCCAGCGCAAGTGAAGACAGCTCCACGTCTCGGATGCCTGCTTCGGTTTTTGGTGGCTTTTCGATTTGCGTTTGCTTGCCGTCAACAATGCCGGTGACGATGTTTGTGTCGATCCTAACTTTGCTGTGCACCCAATCAATATTTGACCAGGGCAAGGCGATGATCTCGCCCGGCCTCAGTCCTGTCTGCAGCCAGAACTGAATAAGCGATCGCTCGTCGGGGCGGGCATGCTTTAGCAATTCTGCGGTTTCGTCAGCGTCGAACGGATCAACGTCATATTCCGATTTTTTGGACGTCTGCCTGATCAGTTTGGACAAGGCCACCCGATCCAGCGGGTTGAACTCAATAAGGTCATCATTCATTGCGTCATCGAGAACTGACCGCAAAGGAGACAAGACATTTCGAGCGGTCTTTGCGGTAACGCCCATTTGACCGATCCATTCTCGAAGCATTGATGGCGAGATATCCGTAACAGCCAGCTCACCCCATTTGGGGAGAAGCTTGCCCTTAATTATCTTCGTGTAGCCCAGGAGCGTTGAAGGCGACATGCTGCCATTTGTCACCTGCTGGCCATACATTGATAGTTGCGCCAGCAGCAGGTCTCCTATAGTTACCCATTTGCGTTCTGGCTTAAAAGCATCGGCGGAAGGCGACTCAGGGAAGTAGGCTGCATAGTTAAATACGTCGTCGGCTATTTTTCTTCTGATCTCATTTCGAAGCCCGGCAGCATAGTCAATATAGGCTTGTGTGATTTTTTTCTCTGGCAGCAGTTCACGACATTGCTTGCCGCGATAGCTAAATGCTATTTGAAGGCGCTCGATGGATTTTAGCGAGCGGATGCTGACTCCCCTGGGGAGTTTTCTGGCGCTTTTTGCTGTAGCCAATTTTCCACCTCTTCAAGGTTTACCCAAAGGCGATTTTGAGGGTCTTTGCGCAGTTGTACACCTTCCTTCCATAGGAAGGTTTTTCGACGAAAGTAAACCGCTTGCTTCGTGTCGCCTGAAATTTCGCAGTACTTGTCCAGTCTCACCCATTTCATTGGTGATCTCCCAAAAAACTACCGCCCACATGGGGCGGTAAGGTTCCAATCTTTGGCCGTCGTGGCCAGCACTTCTTTAATGCGGTCGGTCACGTGACCTCCGGCTCTGGTGTGGCTTTGAGCATGGCGCGAAGCTCTTGAGCACACTCGTAGTAGGCTTCGGCTCGTAATTCATCCCCGTACTCCCTAAGCTCAGCGGCGTTGCGTTCCCATATTTCCGCAAGACCGTGCCACACCTCAACACTCGGCACGCTCACCGGGCTAACCTTATCCATACAAGCCACGCAATACAGCGCCCAGCCCTCGCTGGCGGACTTCCCGCACTCAGCGCAACTGGCGTCGGGGGGTGTTGCTCACTGGCTTATCGTGGCGCGGTTTATTCGCCCAAGCGCGCCAAGCAATTTCAGTGAGATTGTTTCGATAGGTGGCAGGTGCCAATGAGTGATTTGCGTTGCTATCCCATTCATCAAGCGGTAGACAACCATGGGACTTCGCCCACAATTCAAAGTCGGCCCTAGTTGCGCTTGGGCTCACCGGCTCGTACTCTCGATATGCTTTTACCGCTGCCTTACACATATCAATGCACTTAGCCCATCCTTCAGCATAGCCATCTTCAAATAGTACCTGTGACTGCCCCTTGGATGGAGGCATTTCCGGCCATGCTATAGGCTCGGCTGGTTGTGGGGCGCGACCTGCAGCCCATTCCGCAAGATATTCAAAGCATCGCCGGAACTCTTGCCAGTCGGAGCAATTGCGAAGTGGGCCTCCCTGACACTCAAAGGAGTAGTCAGTTTCCAAGCGGTCTGCGAACGCCCGGCCGTTTTCAATGGCGCCGGCCGGGAGATCAGCCACAGGCTCCATGCGCTGCTCGGCTGGTTGTGGCGCTTGGTCACGCAGCCACTTAGCCAACACACACGCGAAATCAGCCGCCAACATGTTTGTAATGTATTGCTGAAAGTCATGGCGGCGCATTTTCTTGGCAAAAAACTCGGCCAGGTATGCACGCCCGCCTTTGCTGGTGTTCAAGTCGTGTTCGCTCACCGGCTCGACTGGTTGTGGGGCTTCCGTAAATCGGTAAAGCAGGCTGCGAACCATTGGATGCAAGTCAGCGTCTTCACAAATCCAGTAATCTCCGTTCCATTTAAGACCGAAACCCTCGACAAGAGTTTCTATCTCAGTGTCCGAGTACTCATGTGGGCGCCAAGGATCTCCGCGCTGCTGCCGGTCGTGGGCGATGGCTTGGCTGGCGTAGTTCTGCGTAACACGTTGAAGTTCCGTCCGTAGTTCACTTGCCGCCAAGTCTGAATCAAAGCCATATGCAGCTTTGCTCATTTTAAGTACCAATGACCATAGATTGGTGTCTGGGGCGGGCCACACGGAGGGCATAGGCGGCAATTCGATTTGCGCGTCAACCGCTTCTCGTTGGTTGTCTTTGTCTTGTTGGTTCATTCCGGCCTCACGTCGATTGCGTACACCTGCACTGGCTCAGGGCCGAAATGCGGGTGCGTGATGGTTCTGATATAGAATCCGCGCCATGGCCGCTCGATGCGGCGCTCAAAGTCGTCGCGTCGGGGGTAGCCAAGGGTAAGGATGATGCGGCTGTAGACGCGCGATCCTTCTAAGCGCTTAGCCCAGTAGTCATTTAGCAGTCGATACTCGAACCACTTTTCGCCCGCCTTGATTTGCTCGAAGTATTCCCGCTTGAGCGGCAAGATCAGGTCAGTCACTTCTGTTTCTCCATGGCAGCAAGTGCGGCGCGGGCTTTTTGAATGGCCGGGTGCGCAGTAGCGGACGGCAATGCATCCAGAAGGGCGCGC
This sequence comes from Pusillimonas sp. NJUB218, assembly GCF_003788685.1. NCBI lineage: Bacteria > Pseudomonadati > Pseudomonadota > Betaproteobacteria > Burkholderiales > Alcaligenaceae > Pusillimonas > Pusillimonas sp. NJUB218. The sequence continues at coordinate 116,970 of NZ_NQMK01000006.1, read as the reverse complement.
AATGCCGAGGCCAAATCTTTCACCTCTGGCGATTGCAATACAGCTTGCTCGATGGCGCGGGCAAATTCATTCATCAGTTGCCACGGCTGCATGGATCGGCGGATTTGATTGATCTGCTCGTCTTTGAGTACGGTTTGCTGTGTCATGTCAGAATCTTCCAAGTGCTTTCAATTGGCGCTCCGCGCTGTACCCGCTATAGGGTTCACCCGTTAGGCGTGCGTCTGATTGAGATTCGAGCATTTCCCATAGCGAGGCCAGCCACTTGCGACCCTTCTTTGTTCGCTCTTTTTCTTTGACTACTTCGGCGAAAGCCACCCCGCAGGATTCTGAGCAGCAACTAAAGCCGTGTCCCCATGTAGACGACCACATCCGAGCGCCGCCCCATTGGTCGTGCTCGTCCTTTTTCCCACAGCTGGGGCAGTCGTGGGCCATCCAGTAGCGTTGCATTCTCATGACTTTTCTCCTTCCGTTTTGGATATCGACTCTGCCAGCACATACAGTTCCTGTACCCGCCGTTTTGCCCGGTTCTGGGCTGACGCACGGATCGGGTGATTTGCGGGTAGTTCGCAGGTCAATGTGTCGATGATCTCGGCGGCATCACTAACCAGCTCTGCAGCATCCGGGCTCGTAATTCGCTTGCCGCTGACGCCGCCCGCGCCAATCGCCTCCATCTGCGCCGCCTGCTTAGCCAGCCGTGCCTGTAGGTAGTCGTTGATCTTCACCATGATCAGGTAATCGTCGTAGGTGACGTACTTGCCGTCGGCCGTCTCGACAATCTCCGGCACCGAAAGGCTGTTGTAAAAGTGGGTGCCCAGGTCGTAGCGTTTAATCGGCGGGAATGGGCCCGAATCGACCACGCCAACGTAATCCGGCGTGCCGCTTGCGTCTTTTTTGGTTGTCATGTGGTTATCCATTGGGTTATTCACAGTTTGTGTGGATAAGTTGGGCTCTCCTTAACTCTCCACCCAGCCCCATCCCCAAACACCATGAGGCTTTTATCAACCTCGTGGCACAGGCTGGCTTTCATGCCGTCGAAATATCCGTACTTGCCGTCGGTCTCGATTAGTTTGCGGGGCTTGGTTTCGTGCTTCAGGACTATGATTTGCCCAGGCTTTACGTGCCGTAGCCTTGGAGTAGGGCGGGGCGGGTTGTCTGTCATGCGACCTCCTCAAAATCAAACAGGGTCGGCATCTTTGCTTCGGCTTCGGCGGCTTTTAGGTAATGAACCGAATCGAAGAAGTAGCCAGGATTCAGTTCGCTACCTTGGCCGCGACGCCCCAGTTTTATGGCGCGATATGGAACTGTGCCCAGGCCGCAAAATGGGTCGTAAACCAACTCGCCCTTGTTGCTGTAGCGCTCGATCAGCCGATCCACGATGTCGAATTGCAAAGGGCATACGTGCTGCTCAACGGCGCGCTTTGACTGGTCGCTGTTGAGGGTGATCATGCGGTTAATATCGTGCCAGACCTCTGGGTGATGGCTGCCCGGTGCTAAGCTCATGAATGTCGATGGCAGTGCGCTGCGGCCCTCAAGCTCTTCCCCGATGCGGACGTGGAACTCGTAGTCGTAGATGTTTTGCAGGCTGTACTGGGTAAAGGCATTGGCCAGCTTGTCCGGGCCCATGACGGCCAACTCTTCAGCGGTAATTTGTCGATTGCCGCTTGATCGCCAAAAGGCATGTGCGTCAACCTGCCATCGCGCCCGCGTGTAAGCATCTTTGCTCTTTACTACCGGAATATCTGCATACCCCCGGCTGCGGTCGCTCTGGGGCTTGCGAAACAAGATGACGTACTCGGGTGAGCCAACACCCATCTTTGTGCCATCCTTGCATTGTTCAGACCATCCAAGCCGATAGGTTTGGTTGTTCTCGCGAACCACGTCAGTTACTACGGTGATCATGCCCATGTAGTCAAAGCCGTGTTTGCGGCCATGCATAATGGCTTCGCAGTGGAATGGGCTGACGGTAGGTGCGCCGGCGCCGGTGACGTTGCCGAACAGGATCCTGTCTTTAACGTGGCAGGCGTAGATGCGCCCCGGCTTTAAGATGCGCAGCAGTTCGGGCGTCAGATAGTCCATCTGCGACCAGAAGTGATCGTTGTTTTCCGTATGGCCAAAGTCGTTATAGCTAGGGCTGTATTCGTAGTGATTGGCGAACGGAATGCTGGTGACGATCAGGTCTACATGGTTGTCAGGCTGCAGTTTTGCTTCCTCTACGCAGTCGTTATTGGCAACTGTAAACAGGTCGCTTGTGACTTCGATGCGCTCGACCCCGATGGAACGGGCCAGTGCTTCTTGCATAGCAAGCTGGTTCAATCCGTATTTCTTGATAATTTCGGTCATTTTCTTCACCATCTGGTCGTGCCGACGCCATTTCTCCATCAGCGTCTTCAGGATGTCCTGCTCGGCTTCGGAGTAAATAATGTCCACTCGGCAAGGGCGCTTCTGGCCGAACCGCTGTACGCGGTGCACGGCCTGAATGAAGTCGTTGAACTTGAAGCCGATGCCCAAGAAGATCTCCCGGTGGCAGTGGCGCTGGAAATTGCAGCCGCTGCCAGCGATCACTGGCTTGGTGGATAGGATGCGAAATGCGCCATCACCGAACCCAATGATTCGGTCTTCACGTTCATCCAGGTCTTGCGACCCCCAGACGCTGACAGCATCCGGGATGGCCTTCTGGATGGCGTAGCGCTCGATTTCCAGGTCATGCCAGATAACGAAATGATCATCGGGCGATTCATTGATCAGATCGACGGCCTTTGTCACACGGGCATCCAGACTATTTTTCTTCTCGTGGGCGGCGGCCGACAGGCCCAGAGCGGTATCCGGCACCAGCAGGCCCTGACCCCACTTGTCAGCGCCTGCGGTCGCGTAGTCCGTCGGCACTTCGTGGAATTGAGCATCCAGTTCCGGCAGGTCGTAGCCCTCATCTGAAAACCCCAGGTCTGAGGGCTTCTGAATGAAGACGGCCCAGCTGGATACCCACAGCCAGAACTCTTGTTCCTTGTGCGGGTACAGCTGCAGGTTGCCGGCCTTGCTGGAATCGCGCTTGAAGAATCGGGTGAGCGCCTGGCCAGAATCCATCTGCCCAAGGAATGCTGCGTAGTGGATCAGCTCCTTGTAGCGGTTGGGCGATGGCGTGGCGGTATTTACCAGCCTGAAGCGCACGCCAGAGAATAGCGGCAGGAATTCTTGATAGGTCTTGCTGCCGAAGCTGCGTAGCACAGACGCCTCATCCAGGCTGACGGCCGTGAACTGAGCAGGCGTGAGCTTGCCGTCTCGCACAGACTCGTAATTCGTGATGTAGAACTGATGGTCGGATGAAATTTCCGCATCGGCGCGGATGAATCGCAGATCGACGCCCAGCATCTTGGCGTCCCGGATCAGTTCTTGGCGCACGCCCAGCGGACAGACGATCAGGCCGAACCCTCCGACTTTGCCGATGATGATGCGCAACCATTCACACTGCATAACTGACTTGCCCATGCCAAATGAGGCGAACAGGCCACGATTGCCGCCCTTCACGGCCCACTTGACCAGCATCTTCTGGTGGGGGAACAGGCCGGGATACAGATCGTCGTCAGAAACATCGAAGCCTTCGAACTTAGCGATCTTTATCTTGTGGCGTAGAAAATCTTCGTACGGCTTCATCGGAAAAGCTCCAGTTGCTGGTTGCCATGGTTTGCTTGGCTGCGCCTGTTGGCCGCCCACATAAGCAGGATCGCGTGAAATCTTGGGTGTTGCCTGAAGTGCCGCGCCTGGGCTAGATAGACGCGGGCCTGATGAACATGGGTTTCGCGCACAGGTCTATCCCACGCCCTTATTGGGGGCGCGGGCTTCGTGGTGGTTGGGGGTATGATTAAGAGTTGCCGCTTCTACTGGCGGTTTAGTTTGAGGGCTTCTAATGGCCGAAATTCTCTATTGGGGCGTAAGTCTGCGCATGCATCAGCAGAACTGCGGAAAGCTTGCTCCACGTGGAAATAAAGTAAGCGTCACAGCTCGGTACGATGGCAGAGCGAGTTATGACGGAACTTTTACCCACGGGGAAACAGAAACAAATACCGTTCATGCTCACCATATAGATTCAGGCTTGTGGGGCGGGGCATTTATCTCGACCGCCGAAAATCTGGAGGTGGCCAAGTGTTTCGCAACCTCTGGGGGCAAGGAACGGGGGATTGTGTATGTGCTCGACGTTTCTCGATTCAATGATCTTGGGATCATCATGAGGCGAGTTGATGGCCCAAAATATCCTGAAGAATCCGAGGTTTCAATCCGCGCCAGTGATGGCGGAAATATTCCCAACGAAGCAATTGTTGACGTGATTGAGGTTGCCCCCTAAATACACAGCCAAGATCGTCCTGAGCCAAGCCGGTTAAATGGGATATCGTCGTCGAGGTCGGCCAGACCTCCGCCCGAGCTGGAATTAGCCGCCGGCGCCCGGGGCGCTGCCGGCCGCTCTTGTCGTGCCGGGGCGGCTGGTCGTTGAGCCTGGGATTGCGTTTGTTCTTGTGCTGGCGCGCCAGCAAACTCGATTGATGAAATAACGCCCACCAGTTTTACGCCTGTGCTGCCATCCTGACGTTGATAGGTTTCGATGTGGATATCATCAATCGTCACGCTCACACTAGTACCTTTCAGAAGGTAGGGCGCAAGCGCCTCGGCTCGTTGGCGCCAAATTGACGCCTCTACCCATTGGGTAGGCCTTTTGCCGTCCTGGCCCTTTTTGCCATAATTGAAAGCCAGCGCAACGCCGGCAACTGGCGTTCCATCCTGGGTGTATCGAATTTCAGCATCTCGCCCGATTCGGGCCAATCCAAATAACTGGGCCATTACGCAGCCTCCTGTAGTGTTTTTGATTCGTCGTATTGCTGGATCCCCCACGCTAGGGCGTAGCAGCACCACATGAAACGGTGGGTGTATTCGGTGCAGTCCACCTCCCAGAAGTCGGTGAACTCGAAGCGTTGTCCGCCAACCTCCTTAGAGAAATTCATAGCTGCATCGAAGGCACGAACATCTCCGTCGTAGGCGCAGGCCAGAACGCTATCTTCGACCAGTTGCCGCAGTTCGCGACGGCCCTCTTTGTCCAGGCCACGGTGTCGCATCCAGCCTGCAAGCCAGTCCTTTACCGTCTGTTCGAATTTCTCTGCTGAAAACTCTTTGGCACTCGCGCTGTTGCGGTTACCGTCAACGGCCTGCAGCTTCTCCGACCAGTAGCCGGGGTTGATAAATAGTTTTCGGCCTCTGCGGTGCGCGTAATCACGATCAGTTCGGAAGAACTCGAACATATCTTCCAATCGACAGAAGACATACGTGCCCATATCGCCGCAGTAGCACAGGTATCCTGGCCAGGTGATCAGGTCAAAGTGCATGCACATTGTGTCTGGGCGTCGAAACCGAACGTGCCGGTATAGGCCGTCGCCACGGATGACCTCCATGACGTGCTGGTCGACTTCCTTCAAGAATTGATCTTCCGTAATCATGCGGCCTCCTTGAGCCGTAACTTCTGCTCGTACATATCAACCAGCCCTTTGAACTCCAGCAGGTCGGCTTCCATCTTTTCGATGTAGTTGTCGTCACGGTCGAAGACTTGCCACCAGAGTTGCTTGCCGGCGGCCTCAAGGGCCGGGCAGTAAAGGCAGATGTGCCAGCGCTTGCGGCCGGTGATCCACATGCACCCCTGGGCCTGCTCCATAACGCTGGAAGGGTCGTTGTCGATCCAAAAGGCGCGCAGCTTCTCGGGTGCGATAAAGCACTTGTACTCACTGCCTTCATCTGGATCAATCAGGCCGTCAGCGCTGGCGCCGAACACACCGTCCGCAGTCATGACGAACCCGGCGCGCTCGACGAAAAGGCCGGATTGCAGCTCATGCTCCATGCGGGCGCGAGGCTCGAGCTCATGACCGCGGCGCATGGCGAAGTTCTGAAAACCTTCATCTAGTGGCTCACCGCTGATACGCTCGACGGCCAGGCGAAAGGCATAGTTTTTGGCCACATCCGAGAACTCGCCGACAGGCAGGCCATCGATAGCGCGAAAGACGGCCTCCGCTTTGGGCGCAGCCTTGTAACCGGCAATCTCCCGCGCAGCGGCTTCCGTCCTGCCGGCTAGAATCGCCTCGACATACTTGGTTTGCTTCTCGTCCAGTCCGTTTACCTTGGCTCGGATGGTTGAGAACATGCTGGCGGTGATGCGGCCGGCGCGGATGCGGTGCCAATCTTCACTGCCCTGGTCGCAATTGATGACTTGGTAGCTCATTTGTTGGTCTCCAGCCGCTTCTTGGCTGTCGAGACGGCGGCCTTGAAGCGCTCATAAACTTGCAGCGAGTCGGTCTTGCCCAGTTCCTTGAGGCCGTCTTTCCAAGTCTGGTCTAGCTCTTCCAGGGTTGCCGCAGACTCGGCAGCAGCTACCCAGTCGTCGACAATGTCCTGGTCAAAAGCGGGTCGACCATCGGTGTCGTCGTTTTGCTCGGAAAGGCCTGTGATGGCCTTAAGGGTGTAGCGCTCAAGGTAGGTCTTGGTGCTGGCGCGGGCCTGGATGGCGTTCTTTGCGCCGCCGGCATCTGGCGGGCCGCCCATGCTCACACTTTCTTCGTGGCCGCCCACATGGCGCAGGTAGCAGGTGACTTCCATCCAGTCCTTTTCGTCTTTGGTCAGCTTCCAGCTTGACGACAGGCCGTGTTTGGACAGGGCGGGGGTGACCGCGTTCACGACATCGTGAAGCTCTGCATAACTCTTGCCCTTCAGGGGGCCGTCTTTCACGTCGCGGCCCTTGATGATTCGGACGGACTCGGCCTTGAACGCAGCAAACGCCTCGTCGTAGGCCTTCTTTGCCTGCGTGGCGTTGTAGCGATCCTGCAAATCCATCATGGCGCTAATCTGTTCCGGGCTCATGCCGGACTGCAGGGCAGCAATTGCCATTGCCATGGGTGATCCGGCGGGTGCAGGGGCTGACACCGCAGTTTGCGGGGCCTCAATAATTTCTGTGCTCATAATTTCCTCCCGTTCAGTCGCCGACAGAACGCAATAGCGGCGGCCAACATCAAATGCATCTGGCGCAACGGGATACCGTGCCCAGGGCTGGCGTACCAGCGACCATCAATCATCTTGATGCGCGGCTTGTTTTGCGGACGCAGGACTTTCATGTCTCTTGCTCCTGATGTACTGACGAACCATCCGCGCTGATTCGCCCCATGTAGTGAAGTGATCGCCACTGTTCCGGCCATGAACGATCATCGGGTCTTCGCAACCTGAATGACGCATGCGCAGAACCTCATAGGGGCCTTTCGTCGGCTCGGCCCGCCAGCCGTATTCCTCGCAAAATTTCTGGAATTCGGTCAGCTTGGTCTTGTGTAGGGTGCAGCGGCTACGCATATCTGCCTTAGAAATTGATAGTGACGTGCGGCACTTCGCCGCGAACGATTGCAAGCACGATGGCGCGCGCCTGTTCCTCGTCTATGCCCTCGATCATTAGGGCTTCTTTGGCCGCGCCCATGATCTTGACTCGGTGCGCCCGGTCGGCTTCGCGGGCCTTCTGCTCGGCTTCAATGCGGGTCTGTTCGTCTTTCTGACGCTGGATTTCAGCCAGGCGGGCAGCCTCGGCGGCTTCTTTCGCGCGTTGCTCTGCGGCCAGCTTTTCGGCTTCGGCCCGGGCTTCGGCTTGTTTCTGGCGCTCGATGGCTTCCAGGCGTTCGCGTTCGGCGCGTTCCTGGGCAGCTTTTGCGTCGGCTTCGCGCTTGGCTGCTGCGTCTCGTTCGGCCTGGGCCTTGGCTTCAGCTTCCCGGGTAGCGCGCTCTGCTGCCTCCCTGGCGATGCGGTCCTTTTCGTCCTGGACGCGTCGGGCTTCGGCTTCGGCGCGAAGGCGGGCAAGCTCGGCTTGTTCGGCCTCGTGTTTCTCGCGGGCTGCTAGGGCTTCACGTAGGCTGGCCAGCGCCCGATCCTTCGCCCGTGCCACCTCCGGTTCGAATTCATCCAGATGCGGGCCGATCTCGATTTCCTCGACTTCGGCAATGGATGCCTTCAGCTCAGCGGCATCAAGATCGCGATTTTCCGTCTCGCGCAGGTTGATCCATGCGATCAGGTCTTTATGGGTGGCAATCCGCGCCTCTTCTGCCGCCTCCCAATCATCCAGCGGCCGGCGCACTTCATCAGCCAGGGCGTCCAGCGTTTCGCGCATGCGCTTGCGCTCGGCGTCGATCTTTTTCGGGATCTCTTTCAAGTCGTCGACCAACTGCTTGCCCAGTGCATCGAGTGCTGTCTTGGATTTGCGCACTTTGAATGCCAAGCTGGCGATGGCCTTGCGGCCCTTGTCGGTCGTGAGGTCGGGCTCATGACCAGTGACCTCGGCCCGGATGCGTTCGATGTAAGGGTCAAGGCCCGATGGTTGCTGGTAGACCTGCAGGGCGGTTTCTGCTGGCGGCAAGATGGCCAGTTCGGTTGATTCTTTCTCAATGACTTCGCTCATTTCACATTCCTATAATTCGTGCGGCCAGCGTTGGGCCAAAAAGGAACAGGGCGGATACAGCAACCCCGGCTGCAAGAGCCAGCGGCCAGCCCCAAGGGGGTGTGCTTGAGCCCTTTTCCCACTTCCCCATGCCGTCGTATTTGCTGACGCGGGGGAATCTCAACGTGTAGTTGCTATGGCTTAAATCTTGTCCGGGCCAGTTGCTCATGTCATTCCCCCAAAATGTGTTTTTCGGCCATGCTCTTGCACCAGGTGCTGATCAGCCGTTCTTTTGTTGCTCGGTCGTAGGCCATCAGCAGTCGCATGGTTTCCGGGTTGTCGACCATGAAAATCAGTTCAAATAGCTCGGTAACGTCGTAACTGTCTCCAGCGATCGTGGCGGTTGAGCGATAGCCGTCGATGACCTGGTAAACCTCGTGCTCGTAATCGGCAGCCAGGGCGTCGATCTTTTCGTAGTCGATGTCGATGTAAGTGGGTGCGCCGACGCGCAACGGGTCATCGGGGCAGGCGGCTATGCCGTCCCGGTCAAGTACGTAGGTCATGGGGTTCTCCTGGTGGAGTAAGAAAAGAGGGTGAGGGCAGGCAGCTTCGCTTGAGGCAGCGTTGTTCGCCTTCACGTAGTCAGATGGTTTGTTGTGTTGCGGGGCCAAGCCGCAACGCTGCAGCCCTCAAGGAGTGACGCTCGGGCCCGGTGTAAAGCCCCGGGATAGGGTCAGCATGAAGGAGTCGTTATCAGCGCGGCTAAGACGCTGTACCGAACGCCACTGCTTGAGGGTGCCGGTCTATTCCCGACCGTCACCATCCGTGCTAAGTTGAAATTTCGCGTTAACAACTCAACAAGGATGGAAAAGTGGAAATTAATGAAAACATGGCCCATAGCTTGGCAAAAGATATCGTTATGGCTTTAGCTCAGGCCGGGGCGTTGCCCGTCAATAATTCGACAGCTGTGATTTTTGGAGAGAAGGCCGTTTCACGAGGCACTGCGGACGGCGTTTATTTGGCAACTCTAGTTAAAACCTTGGCGAAAGAGTTGCAACAGCCTTAATCGGATTTTTTGTAATGCTCTAGTAGCTTGCGGTCGGCGCTAACCAATGCGTCGACCGTCTCTTGGATCACCTCTTTGATCGATGCACATTCGCTTTGAAACGTACTGGTGCTCGATTTAGCGTGAAGCGCGGCAATTATGATGTCGCGGCAACTCTGTTCTGATAAAAACATGATGCTCCTTGTGGTCGGTTGATGGTGAGATGGCCCGTATCGTGGGCCAGCCGCGAGGCTGCACAGGCAGGGCGCGTATTCGCAACCTGGTTGTTCCTGCATCCGCTTCGGTTGATCCCAGTGCTCTTCCTGGGCGTCACTCTTGCTGTATCTTTACTCCCAACTTTCCAAGAGATTCCGGGAGTGATGGTGGCAGGATTTGAACCTGCAAATGCGCCGTAGGACTAACCTTGCACGGACACAATGCCATTCACCATCATCAAGGCGAGCCAGTCGCTACTCTGGCTGGGTTCTAGCCCGCTCCAAGACTCCGCACTTAGATCGGCACGAGCTTACGTGCTTCCGCCTTGATGATAGTCCCCGCTACTTTCCCGGGGTGGTCACCACAGCCTGCTGCAGCAGGTTTGCATTCCCATGTCCTAGGCAGGTGGTTCGCCTCTGATAACGCCGCATGGTAGGGGGCAGGATCGCTAGACCGTTCACGCCTGCACACACCCGGTTTCCCGGTCGGCCTGTGTAATTCATCATCATCAAGGCGGGCCGGACGCTACCCCGGCAATTGGTATCAGTGCGCTTCTCGATAACGAGCCATTTGGCCTTACTGTGCTGATACCCGGAGCCTCAACCGTTTCCGGCTCATAGTGCGCGCTTGTTCCCGCGCCTCCCGCGTGCCTGCTTTCCACGCCGCCGCCTTGATGATGATTCCGGCTTACCCAACCGGACGGGGCCTGAGCCTGGGTGAGGCTCATATCCCAGCTAAGCAGGCGTTGAAGTTAGTATTCGTCAGGCTTGATAGCCTTTTCGATATCAGCCGCCGTGAGTTTTGGCCAGTTGGCTATCTGGCCTGAATCAATGTCGATGTCCAGAATGACGTAATCGCCATAGTGTTCACCTGGCATGAATTCAGGTACGTATCCGTCATCTTGCTGGAAGAGAACATCGCCTTGCGTATCTTCGATGATGTAGCTGAACCTGTCTCTAACCTTCAGACAAAGCTTTATGGTCTTGGCGTCAACCTTGACCTGTTTCAGTTGATTGATTTCCAATTTCTTCCCCTTGGTTATGGAGGCGTTGATGGTCGGCGGAGATGGCTGTCTAGGTCGGGATTATTCGGAATCGTCATTTTCTTCATCCGTCCACCCCTTCACCTTTCTGGCGAAGTCAGACCATTTCTTTCTCGCCTGTTCGTCCATGTCGTTCCAGCTCGGCGCGATATCGGATGAGATGATTACCCCATTTTTCAAAGAGAACCGTCCGCAGTTGCTGCCGATATCCTCATCGGCGAACATGACTTCGATGGTTGTATCCGGGAATTTCTTCGAGACTTCGATTAAAAGCGGCTCCGGACAAGACCAAGCGGTATCGAATCGCGCCGTTCCATCTTCCGCGTTATGGGTGCTATCGCATGCGTTCCACTTGCTTCCCCATTTTTCGCGGGCAAAATCCATCTGATGCAGAAATCCGCATTTCCGATGATTCCTGAGCATCTGAATAAACTGTTCGAATGACTCGTCACTTAGCTTGGCAATATCCGCTTGACTTCGGTTTGCGGCCTCCAGGCTAGCTATCAGAGGGTGGTCGCTCAGTGGATTTCTAAGCACCGCTTCAGCAGCGGTTTCTGCATCACCGTAAACGCCACCCCACTCGAATTCACCAGGGAATGGTAGAACGGTAGAGAAATCTATATTGCCGTTGCCATTAACCATGCTTCTGATCACTTCCGGGCTTGTCTTGATTTCTGTTGTGACCCAGTTGGGCATGTTTTTCTCCTTTTGGTTATCAGGCACAGCTCTCACTGAAAGCTGTCTCGGATAACTTCCGGGGCACCACGCCATCCAGCTACTCCCGCTCCAATTAGCGGCTCTGGCTTTGGCGTGGCACCTCTTCAACCGTCCACAGGCAGAGCTTTCGCCCATCCTGGGTATCGGTAGCCGTCGATCTTGTGTCAGGGGTAACGGGTTGCGCCCTGGGCCTAGCCACTGCAATGCAGTCATTGGCCTGTTTATCGCTTGTCTGGTTGTTAATGAGCAAACCGGCCTTGCCGGGGTACTGCTGCAGCATTACTTGCTGGCCTTGGGCCTAAGCGTTCTGTGCTGCGATGGATGAAGTATAGGAAATCCGATATTTATAGTCAATAGGAATTCCTATATTTATTTGTAACAAAGGCAAAGACTACTGCTCGGTCAGGTTGCTGCGGCTAGTTATGTGGGGCGGTGATTGATAGGCGTTCGCGCAAGTTTCTTAATTGCGCGATAGTGCGGCGGTCCAGTACGCCAATAGGCGCCAGGCGAATAGCTTCGTCGAGCGCAGCGATATCGGCGGCAGTAACAGGTAGATCTAGCGTGACCGTGCTTTGAAGTGAGGGGCAGAAGGCGTGTAATTCGACGCCGGCTGGATTGTTGGGGTCCGGGGGATCATCTAAGTTATGATTCATGTCGCTGCTTTTTAGTGCTTTTCTGAAATGTGGCAACTCGCGCCCCTTCCAGGTACCAGCTGGTGGGGGCGCATCCTTTTTGGGGCGGGGAGTATGTACTGTATATTTAACCAGTTGTTTCAGTCAATACCGAATTTATGAGCTGTTCGGTTGCATTTCGAAGCCACCCCTACCTATCTGCTTTCTCACCGGCGGCGAGTGAGCTGAAGTTTATCACGTACTGGCGGGTTTTGCATAGAAAGTTCTTGTAGATCAATAAGTTAAGTTGTTTTGACGGATTGATGTTGCAAGATTTAATTGTATGGGTTTGGGGTGGGTGGCGCCCGCCTGGCGCGGCTCTAGACGTAAAATTCTGCCCGCATAACGTTGTTAGAATTCAGGCCATGGCAACACGCAGACGTATCAAAAGAACACCCCAGAAAGGCAGGCGCTTCAAGCTGCTTCTGACCTCTACGGCGGCATCATTCGCGTTTTTCACCGCGCTTTTTAATCCACAGCTGGCTGACCTGGTTGGGCTCGAGCATGTCGACATTGGTCGCGTGGCCACGGCGGTCGCCAGCCAGCCGCCCGTCGCGGCGAAATCCGGCCTTGTTCAAACCTCGTTCAAAGACTGCCCGCAGTTCTTCCCGGGCAAGCCGCCGGCGGTACCGGCTGCTCCTAGGCTGCGCGAGCTGTGTTATTCGTCGTTCGCGATCCTACACAGTGGTCAGACCAAGACGCCGGTGTTTGTCGCACAGCGCCTGAATCGTCAGATGCTCGAGCAAGCACAAAGCGTTCAGCGACAGGATCGGTTCTATGAAGAAGGGCGCTTGCCGTCGGCGGATCGGGCCAGGCTGGATGATTACAAGGGTTCAGGCTATGCCCGTGGCCACATGGCGCCAGCGGGCGACATGCACACGCCCGAAGCCATGGCGCAAAGCTTCAGCCTGGCCAACATGGTCCCGCAAGACCAGCGCCAGAACAGCGGGCCATGGAACAAGATCGAGCAGGACACCCGCAAATACATCATGCGGGCCAAGGGGGACGTGTATGTGTTCACCGGGCCGGTGTATGCCGACCGCTCAGAACGGATCGGAACAGGGCAGGTGGCGGTACCAACGCACCTGTTCAAGGTCGTCTATGATGCGACGACCAAGAGGTCGTGGGTGCATTGGCAAGAGAATGGACCGGAGGCGAGGGCCGGGCGGCCTATTGCGTATGAGGAGTTTGTGCGACGGGTTGGTTTAATGGCGCTTCTGCAAATGTAGTGCGATATTTGCTAGTCGTCCGCAGCTTTTGCGCTGGCGGTTGCGGCTGGAATGGGAGGGAAGCTTTCAATGTATGCAGAGCGTATACCGTCACTGGCACGTCTTATTCGTACATTCATGTAAAGTCGTTCCCCTGTTTTTGGTGCCAAAAACAATGCGTCCGATTGCTCATCTGTGATCGGCGATTCTTCATTGTTCAAGTCTACATAAGCAGTAAAATCGTCACCGTTCCCAGAAAGGCCAACCCTCACGGTTCCATCTGGTAGTGGCTCAGTCGTTGATGTCACTCGGTAGTATCCAACAATATTGAATTCGTCGGGGATTTCTCTTGATGATCGTTGATTAAGCTCTTCCAACTGCTCCTTTCCGAGCTCTACATTGCCAAATTTTAGGGCTGTGGCTTCTGGGCTGTACTTGGCAATCGCCTTAATCCCTTCTGCTGATGCTGCATTGAAGCGACTAGGAACAGGCTCTTTGTCCAAAAGAGATGCAACCAATTGGGCTTGAATCCTATCGCGCTCCACTTCGGACTTAATGCGTTCGATATTTTCTTCTGTAGTTGCTTCGGCCTGCCTAGCTTTTTGTTCTTCGACCAAGACAGTTGATTTGTGGTTGTAATAGTCTTCGCTAAATGCTGTTGCAATTACGACACTCGCAGCAGCTCCGCTGATCGCCAGTGTGATTTTAAGCAATAAGGAAGCCTTCTCCTTTGGGGTCATTCCGTCCATGGTTTTTTCAACTAAGCTTTTTCCGATATCCAGAATTTTGGCGATAAGCTCTGTGCAGCCCTCGTCAACATCAAAGACCAGCGTGTAGTTTTTTAGTTCTTGTCGAGGTATTTTCCCGTAATTATCATTATTGTAGATGGCGAATGCGGCTGCCTTATAAATTTCTTTCTGGTAATGCCACAAGCCCCTCGCCAGCCCACCTGTGATCGTCCCATGGAATGGGGGGCCATTGATTTCGATCGCCAGCGTAGCTACCACGCCCGTAATTTCTAGGTTTTCATAATCGCGATCCGTAAAAGCAAAGTCATCTTCCCCCAATTTATCAAGCAACTCTAGCGCTTCCTCAACGCTGCTAATTGTTAGTTTCGGCGCGTCTGCTTCTGTATATTCTGTTGTCATAATTTGTCTTAATTATTACTTGCTTGATCCTACGGAGTTCATTGCGGTGGGTTGTTAATCTTTGATCTAAATGTTCGAGCGTTTTGAGCATTCAATGACAACAAACTTCACCCTTATCTTGAATCAAGTGACAGCGTTGGCCTGGCAGTTAATTTTTGCCAGAACCAATGCCGTGAGAGCACTCCTTCGGCGTAACGGAATCCAGCCCTGCGAGGATTGAAATTGCCAATCCAAATGCTATGGGGCTCCTACAGTGAGGCACCCTGCCCGCATTTCTTCTGAGTTGAAACCTCTTTCAACTGAGCAAGCCGCGTATTTGCACTCTTGACGGCGTTATCTTTTTCCATCAAATTCCCAATCCCGAAGTCACCCAAGAAGGAAAGGACAGAGCGCCCATCGAATTCACTTTCTTTGTTGACGTGCTCGAGGAATCCCATCACCTTCGCCTCTTCAAGCGCGATTTCTCTGCATGTCATCGTTTCTTTTTCGTATGAGGTCAGTTCGCCCTGGCGACCGTAGTTTTTGGTAGCGCAGCCGGCCAAAGCCAGCGCGAGTGTTGCAATTACAACCTTCTTCAAAACGTTTCCTTTATAAAAGTATTTGGATCAATCCCGCCGGCACACTATCCAAAGCGCCAGTCCAAAGACGGCCGCGATCGAGAGCAGTACTAGGGTGGGCGTTTGCATACTGCTTAATGGCAATGGCTAGTACCGGTCTTGCGGTCCATGTGACAGCACTGGCCCGGTGGCGAGTCTTTACGACAACCGCCACCATGGGCGAATACCTCGGGCGTAAACGTCACTAGTCCAACGACGGCCGCGATGGCCAGGGCGGCAAATTTCTTCAACATGGGTTTGTCTCCGGGGTGGCTTTGATTTAACGCTGGCTTTCGGTTGGTCGTCATAAGTCAAACTTGGCACTCTTTGTTGCCGGCCAATACCCAGGATTCAAGCAATGAGCCGTAGCTTTGCACGCTGCCAAGTGAGTAGTGCCCAACGATTTTTGTTTCGTTTTCGCCCGTCTCGCTTATGTCGATTACTTGGTATGTGTCTACACCGAGGCCGCCATGCAGAGCCACAGATATCGTGCCCGATTTAATGTCGTGGTACAGATCGCCTTGAACGACCATCTGGGCGGTGATCATTCCAGTTTGATAGCACTTTCTAGCCTGATCCAAAACGGTTCGATAGACCTGCTGGTAGTTCTGCGCAGCAGTGAATGCGTAGGATCGATCCGGCCCCATTTTTCTGACGCCCTCGAGAGTGGCTGGGGCGCAGCCCACTAGGGCTATAGCTAGAACGAAGATGGTCAGCGGGTTTTTCACGCAAGATTCCTCACAAATAAACATCAAACTAAAGTTTTGTTACTTCATGGGTAAACAAAGTTGCCTGATTCTGCATGCGTTACTTTTCCGTGCTCGAGTTTTGTTTGGCAGCCTGCAACTGCTCTCGCACAAGCTGCCTGGCGTTTTCTATGAATGAGGCAGTGCCTTCGCTCATCCATGCGGGCCTAGGGTCTTGGTCCTCTCGCAATAGGTATTGGACTATCGCTTTTGTTGAGTCATCTTGATTTGCATAACGGCGCAGAAGGTCTTCCAGCTCCACATCGTCCAGCAACTCAATCGCCGAAGCGTCACGCGGCCCCTTGCCTTCCGCCAGCCATCGAGCGTTGACCTTGTAAAGATGCGCCAACCTGGGCGTAAAGCCCGAGGTTTGATACTCGTCGTTTTCCAACTCGGAGATAAGCGGCTGCTTGGTACCAATTCTGTTGGCTACCTCTTTCTGACTTAGGCCCGCTTTTTTTCTAGCGTCTTTAAGACGGCTACCAAATGTTTGCATATAGGCATTCTGATGCCATTTGAAATAGTTTTGCCTATTGTTGATAAATAGGAATTCCTATATTATTCGGATATGGACTGGAAAAAAATTATTGACGATCTCATCTCTGGCGGTCTGACACAGGCGCAAATCGCAAAGGCAGCCGGGGTATCGCAACCAACCATTGCTGGGTTGGTTGCTGGGCACCAGCGCGACATGAGATGGATTAACGGCAATCGTTTGCTAACCCTGCATGGGCGCGCTCTTAAGTCAAAAAAAATCAAGGAGCCCTCCCATGCTTAAAACCCTATATGCCCGTTTCGTTCTATGGCTGATCCGGCCTGCGTTGGAGTTGCGCCTGTCGAAAATCAAATCTTCGCCCCTCGATTCGCAGCAGGTCATTGACGTCATGCTCAAAGACCTGCGAAGGAATGGGCCTATATCGAGGGCCATTCGCTTGTCTTCAGACGGCTACGAGCATCGTCCTGAATCTGGCTCAAGGTGAGGCTCATGACATCAACATCCGAGTACTGCAAGACAACGTTAGCAGATAGCTCATGCGAAACATCGCCGTCGTCAACAAATGAGCGAAGCTTTGCGTGCAAGGTGGTTCCATCGTCAAAAACAGTGACGCCAGTTAGCTGCATTTTTTTCATGGTCAATTCCTTTTGGATAAGTTCAGTTACTGGAGATTCTGAGCGTAACCGATTGGGATTGACCTACTCAATGCAGCGTCACAGCCCCAGCCATCCCGACCCCAATAGCGCGATTGAACAGCAACCGCTCGAACACCCATTCGATGTGTTCGTCGGTTGGGGCTTCGAAGGCCTCATAAGCAAGGTCGAAGGCTTCGTCAATCAATTCAGCGCGGATGTCTTGGCTCATGAGGTCATTTTCGAGGCTGGGTGCGCCCGGCGCAATTCGTAGTTGTCGTTTGATTTTTTTGTCCATGTGGCCACTGTAGGCCAGGACTAGCAACAAAACATCATCAGATTTCAGGGGTAACAGATGAACCCAATTGACGCCTTCTATCACACGGTACATGACCAGCCCGGCGGGGCAGAGTCTTTGGCGCCGCGCATGGGCATGAGCGCTGCCGTGTTGCGCAACAAGGCTGACCCAAAGAAAGAGTGCAACAAGCCGCTCTTGGCCGACGTCGACAAGATCATGGATTTGACGGGCGACTACCGGGTACTGAGAGCCCTGGCTCATAAGCACGGATTTTTGTTGGTGCGGGCCCCTGAGAACTGCACCGTCGAATCGGACATGAGCGTGCTCGAGCACGTCACGGGCCTGATGGTCGCCCAAGGCAAGTTTGCCCAGGAAATCCATACCGCCTTGGCCGATGGCGATCTGAGCGCCAAGGAAATGACCAAGATCGAGGAGGTAGGGCAGGCCTTCATGACCGAGGTCGTCGAAATTCAACAGCGCTTGCGCGGGATGGTGGGCTAGCTATGGCTGAAATTACCCTGGTGCGCAAACCTGACGTTCAGCTGTCCGAGCAAGAAAAGGCCATCGCACGCAAGGCCATGTTCGGCTTTGTCGACGGCCTTGGTGAGCGCGGGCAAAAACAATGGCGTCGGCTCTGGAATCGATTAATGAAGCTTGAGCCCGGTGAGATGGTCGAGCTGCGCACCCACCAGGAGCGCATCGGCTGGTTCCACCGCAAGCACATGGCGCTTGAGTCTGCTGTATTTGAAGCGCAGGAGCGATTTGAAGAGTTTGAGGCATTTCGCGCCTGGTTGAAAACCGGCAGCGGCTTTGTCGACTGGTACCCGGGTCCCAAAGGCGGCGTTATTCCGGTACCGAAATCCATCAGCTACGCAAAGCTTGAGCAGGCCGACATGGAGCAATTCCACACGGATGCTGTCGCCTTTCTACGTACACCGCACGCATGCAAAACCATGTGGCCGCATTTGAGCCCAGCTCAGGCCCTGGAGACACTGGAATCCGTATTGGGAGGGTTTGGCGAATGAAAGGCCGTTCCGCAACCCTTGCCCAAAAGCATTATCACGGCCTTCTTGCCGATCTTGGCTGCATTGCGTGCCGAAAGGACGGCGTTCACAACACACCCGTAAGCATCCACCACATCGATGGTCGCACCAAGCCGGGTGCTCATTGGCTCGTACTTGGCCTTTGCGCCGGTCACCATCAAGACGGCGCCGGTGCGCCCGGGTTAATCGCTGTGCATCCATGGAAAGGGCGCTTTGAGGCGAAGTACGGCCCCCAGCGTGACCTGCTTAGGGAGTGCGTGCAGCTGCTGGTCGACCAAGGTCACGCCTTGCCCAAGGAAGCGCTGGCCGCTGCCGGATATGAATTGGAGGCGGCATGAATTATTACCCACATCACATAGGCGACTTCAATAGCGCCACCAGGCACCTTACGCGAATTGAACGCAGTGTCTACCGGGATCTGATTGACCTGTATTACGACACCGAAGCAGAACTAACGCTGGACTTCAACGCGTTATGCCGTCTGATCATTGCCCGTTCAGACGAAGAACGAACAGCTGTTGAACAGGTGTTGAACGAGTTCTTTACAAAGACTGAACAAGGATGGTTTCACGATCGTTGCGACGACGAGATTCAGAAGTACAGGGCAAACATTTCGGCAAAGTCCGCAGCAGGCAAGGCCAGTGCAGCCCGTAGAGCGCATAAAAGTACGCCTAAAACCAACAAACGTACAGCATCAGTCAAAGAGCCGACGAGCAAAGAAAGAACAGACGTTGAACAGCCGTTGAACGAGTGTTCAACAGATGAGCAACTAACCAAGAACCAAGAACCAAGAACCAATTATTCCGATACTGACGTATCGGGCGCCGATGCGCCAATCGATCCCGCTGAAGTCATATTCGGTCGAGGGGTTCCATTGCTGACCGCATCAGGTGTTTCTGAGAAAAACGCCAGGTCAATGCTGGGCATGCTGCGCAAAACCCATGGTGACGAGGACGTCATTGCTGCGCTTCAGGCTTGTGTCGACAGCAAGGCCATGGAGCCCGTGGCTTACTTGCAAGGGGTGCTTCGCGCGGCAAAAGCTGCGCCAAAGCCTCGGACCTCAAGAGCTGACGAGCGCGCCAGCTGGATGGCCTCGTTCTGGCAACCAACCCGACAACCGATGAAAGACATGGGGGTGATCGATGCAGGTCGTTAACCAAAATCAGGCGCAGCCGCTACCAAAGCTGTGGGTCGAAAAGCTCGTTCAAAAAATGCAAGTGCTTTTCGGAGCCCGCTTTGCTCAGCAGTGGGAAGGCATTGATCCAAACGTCATGATGACCGAATGGGCCGAGGAGCTCGCTGGCTACACCGGCGAGGAGATAAAACGAGGTTTGGATGCATGCCGCTCAATGACAAAGGGCTTTGCGCCGACATTGCCCGAGTTTATGGCCATGTGTCGACCGCCAATCAACCCTGAGGCGTCTTTCTATGAGGCGGTTCAAGGCATGGCTGCGCGACGCAAGGGCGAGCGGGGCGAGTGGTCGCACCCAGCGGTCTATCACGCTGGCATTGAGGCAGGGCAGCACGACTTGCTCAATTGCGGCTACAGCGTAATGAAGGTTCGCTGGGAAAAGGCATTGGCCAATCAACTGGCGAAAGGACAGTGGGCGGCTGTTCCTGATGCTCATGTCGCGCTGCCGGCGCCAGAAAAGACGCAGATGAGCGAGGCCGAGGCGAAAAAAGCCATGGAGCGGCTTGGCGCTGGCGATGTCTTGAGTAAATCTCGGAAGGATCATAAGGCATGGGCGCGCCGCGTTTTGGAAAATCCAAAGGGCAAATCGCCAACGGCTGTAGCCATGGCACAGCGTGCGCTGGGTGAGGTGCCTGCATGACTCAGGACCGCTTGATTATCACATTGCCCTGGCCAAATCCGGCTCTATTTCCCAACGCCAAAGGCGGCAGGCACTGGGCCACATTCCAAGCCCCGAAGGTTCGCGCTCGTCAGGATGGTTTTCTTGCTGCCAAGCAAGCCCTTGGGCGGCACACATTCTCGCCGTCGGATCGCATGCCGGTAAGCGTCATGTTCGCATTCCCGGATCGGCGCAACCGCGACATCGAGGGTTGCATCGGAGCTATCAAGCATTACGTCGACGGCATCGCCAAAGCGCTGGGCGTAGACGACAGGATTTTTAGGCCTTGGACGCTGGATGACTGCTTGGACACCAAAGGTCAGGGCTTCGTTGTTGTGGAGATCGGTTGATGAATACCCGAATCAAAGCCCGGCCAAAAGAGCTCAAGGTCAAGCCTCATCCGCGAGGACAGGACATTAACCAGGCGCAGCCGCCGGTCAAAACCATGAAGGGCATTGGAAACGGCCAGGAGCGCAAGCACGGTTTTGGAAGGGGGGGCGTAATGGACTTGCCAAAATGGATGATGAAGGATCCTTCGCTCGTTGCGGAGCGCCTTCAGGAAATTCGCCAGCGACAGGCAGGCCAGCACGCCAAAAGCCGCCAAGGCAAGCAGGAACTGGCAAGGGCAGGGATAGAGCAGCTATTCAAGGGGGAAGGTATGACGCAGGATGAGTCGGAGCAGGTCGAAGCGTTGCTTGAGACGTGGCACAGCTACGAGGCCCGCTACCGTCCAGCGCTAGGAGCGCCAAGGGTAAGCCCATCATGCCGAGGCCATGACGCAGGCGACGTACACGATACGGGCGACGACAGGGATGCCAGGCTTGAGCGCGTGACGGCAGAGGCAGTGGGCGCTTGCATTGACACGCTGCACTACCTGGAGCGGGCGGCCATAGGCGTACACTTTCGGAACAAGTATGTGGGGGTAAGCGTTCACCGTAACCCGCGCATTGAGGATCAACATAAAGCGTATCAGGCGGCCAAAGAGAAATTGTGGCCGATGTTAAAGAGAAGGGGGATGGTGAAATGACAACAGCGAAACTTATACTGACTACGTTTGAGGGCAATGCTCGCACCGATGATGGCGGCAAGACCTTTAGCCAGATATTCGAGGGTAACTTAGGAGTATCGTTTGACGCTGATTCTGAAACGCTCCATTTTCAATACGAGTACGAGGAATTTGGTATGGGCAGAAAGCAGGCGCTCAACATCAAGATAGATGGTGTTGACGAAATAGAGGCGCTGGCCCGGTATCTACAAATGATATTGGAGCAAACTAAGGCGCTGGGCGATGGAGGGAGCAACGAATGACCATCCTAGAAATGATCGCTGAGTGGCGCAAGGGCTGCGGCAACACCGTGACCGACGATGATGGCAATATCGTGCCAATGAGCCTGCATCCTGAGGGCTGCCCGGAGTGCACATTGGCGCTGATTACGGCGATAGAGAGGGCTTGCAAATCGGACTGATACCGGCGATAATGTGCATGTCGGGCCACAAGTCCGCCTAGAATTTATGAAGCCCTGCCGATTGGTGGGGCTTTTTGCATAGCATCCGACATGGAGCCAAGATGCAAAAAGTCTACGTGCTGCACAGGAACCACCAATACGAGTTTGGCGAAGTGCTGGGCGTTTATGCAGCCCTGCCGGCAGCGATCAAGGCCGCAGAGGCCGCCCGCGCCGAAAAGAATTACGGCGATCTCGAAGTCTCTGAGTGGGGGCTTCAAGACGGCCAAGACGCATGCTCAGGAACAGGTGAGGCTGTTTGGGCCTCGTACGAAAAGGATCTGTGACCCTCATGGTAGCCATGACCGACGAGCAAAGAGCTGAGCTTACACGGATGGCTGCTGCAATGAGGAGGATTGCGCAGCCAGTCGGCCCTATGCACGGTCTGTGGGATCATATCTTTGACATTGAGGCAGTTTTGGCGGGCCGTGAGGCGCTTCTGACGAAGACCCCCGAGGAGTGGATTGCTTTCACCCGCCCAACTATTAAGGCTTTGGGCATTACCACCACTTAAACGCCACGGACGGATGCACCGGGTTTACGCCAGCTCCGAAACCAAAAAGCTTTTGACCGGGTAGCGCCCGGTTTGCGTACCTATTTCCCGCTGTCTCCTCCGCCTCTTCGGAAGCTTTTTAATGCCCGCTTGACCTCACGGTTCGGCGGGTATTGCTTTTTATGGCTACCAATCAAATCACCTTCTCAATCAAACTTGCCTGGTGGCTGAAATGGTACCTGCGCGGGGTTGTGTTCGTGGCTTCGGTCACGGGCTTGCGGCCTGACCCAAAAAGGGTGGGATACTGGGTGGCCAGGGCAGCGAAGATCGAAGTTGAGCGGTCGCGATAGGCGCGGCATGAATGCGGGCGGCCAGCAAAACAATAGGAAATCACAATGACAACGAAGGCACCAGACTGGGAGGCCATCGAATCGGCTTACCGTGCTGGCTCGCTGTCCATCCGTTCAATAGCAGAAAAATACGGGATCACTGAAGGCGCGATTCGCAAGAAGGCCAAGAAAGAGGGCTGGATGCGAGACCTTACCGGGAAGGTCAAGGCGGCTACAAAGACCAAGCTGGTACGCACGGCTGGTACGCAGGTACGCACGCCGCGCACCGATGAGGAGATTGTTGAGGAAGCCGCGAGCGAGGCCGCCGCTGTCGTACTGGCTCACCGCACTGTGCTCGCGCAGTGGCGAGGTATTGCAGGCAAGCTTTGCACGGCTCTGGAGTCCATGGAAGTTACAGAGGACAACCACAACGAGTTCGCCCGGTCGCTGAACGCTGGTGTTGACGCCCAGCTCAAAGTCATCAAGGGCGAGCGGCAGGCATACAACCTGGACACAGAAGAGGGCGACAGCACTGTCGAATCGCTTTCTTCGCTCATGGATGACTTATCGACCGAGGCGTGATTATGAAACCGGAGCACTTGGAAAAGCTTCGGGATAAGCATTGGCGCCTGAATCACCTTTATTGGATAACCAACAAGCAAGGCAAAAAAGTACGGTTTCGGATGACTGCAGAGCAGCTGGAGTACTTCCAGGGCCTGCATACCCGAAACATCATTCTGAAGGCGCGGCAGCTTGGCTTTACGACCGAGCAATGCATCATCCAGTTGGATGCCGCGCTGTTCGAGTCGGCCAAGTGCGCACTGATTGCCCACACCCTGAACGACGCCAAACGGCTATTCAGGGAAAAAATCAAGTACGCCTATGACAATCTGCCTGCTGAGATCAAGCTGGCCAACCCGGCGCGCAATGATGCTGCTGGCGAATTGGTGTTTGCGAAAGGCGGCTCGCTGTATGTCAGCACATCCTTTCGTGGCGGCACGCTTCGATACCTTCATGTATCGGAGTTTGGCAAGATATGCGCGAAGTTTCCGCATAAGGCGCGAGAGATTGTTACGGGAGCGTTTGAGGCTGTTGCTGCAAACTGCTTCGTCACTATCGAATCGACGGCTGAGGGTCGCGCAGGGTATTTCTTCGAGTATTCGCAGGCGGCAGAAAAGCAGGCTGCAGCCAAACAGCCCTTAGGGCAATTAGATTGGAAGTTCTTCTTCTTTGCCTGGTGGAAGAACCCTGAATACAGTATTGAACCGGTTGGCGCGTTGCCAAGCCGGTTGGTTGATTATTTCGCCGAGCTCGAGGGAAAGCACGGCATAAGCCTCACTGCAGGGCAGAAGGCCTGGTATCACGCTAAGGAAAAGACCCTTGGCGACGATATGAAGCGGGAATACCCGTCGATACCGGCTGAGGCCTTCCAGCAGTCTGTCGAGGGTGCCTACTACGCCAAGCAGTTTGCCAAGCTCTATGCGCAGCAGCGCATTGGCGAGCTGCCCGACAACAGTCACCAGCCTGTGCATACCTTCTGGGATATTGGGGTTGGCGATTCGACGGCAATCTGGTTTGTACGGATTATTGGCGAGGAATACCACGTAGTCGATTACTACGAGAACTCCGGCGAAGGCTTGCGCCACTACATGAAAGTGCTGAAGGATCGCGGCTACGCCTACGGCGATCACTGGGGTCCGCATGATATTGACAACCGCGAGTTTGGAAGCGATGGCAAGACTCGACGTGAGCTGGCCAAGGAAGGCTACGAGATCGACGGGCAGAAATACAGCATCAAATTCAATGTCGTTCCCAAGCTTGGCGTCGACGACGGCATAGATCAGGCCCGGGAAATCCTGCCGCACTGCGCGTTTCATCAGCCAACTTGCGAAGAGGGCATTAGCTGCCTTGAGAACTACCGCAAAGAGTGGGATGACAAACGCGGCTGCTGGAAGGATAAGCCGCTGCACGACTGGTCGAGTCACGGCGCCGACGCTTTTAGGTACTTTGCAGTGGCGATGAGCCGCAGAAAACGCACCACAACCAAGATTGAATTGAGAGCATTCTGAAATGGCAGATATTTCTACCCCGCTACCAGCGTATGAGGCGATGCTGTCTGACTGGCAGCTCATCGATGCGCTCAAAGGGGGCACGCGCGCCATGCGTGCGGCGGGCAAGGCGTACCTGCCCCAATGGCCTGCCGAGGATGATGAGGATTACAAAATCCGTCTGGGCTCTGCAGTTCTGTATCCGGCCCTGGCTCAGACTGTTGAAAACATGGTTGGTCGCGTATTTATGCGTCCTATCGTCCTGGGTGAAAGCATTCCCGAGGTTATTCGCCAGCAAACGGCAGACTTTGATCTGCAGGGCTCGCGCCTGGATATCGTGGCGGCCGATTGGTTCGACGAGGCATTGACCTATGGCTTGTCGCACCTGCTGATTGATTACCCCAGCGTTGAGGAGCAGCCCCGCAATCTGGCCGAAGAGCGCCAGTCAGGAAGTCGGCCCTATGCCACGGTGATCAACCCAAAGCAGGTCATCGGCTGGAAGTCTGCCCGCATCAATGGTGTGGAGAAGCTCACTCAGGTTCGCATCAAGGAGACGGTGCAGGAGGATGACGGCGACTTTGGTGTGGCCAGCGTCGAACAGATTCGGGTGCTGCGCCGGGGGAGCTGGCAGGTCTACCGCGCCGCTGAAAACGGCGGGTGGTTGCTGTTCGATGAGGGGCTGATGTCTGTCCCTGACATCCCTCTCGTGACGCTATACACCAACCGTACCGGGTTCATGACGGCAACCCCGCCGCTTATTCACCTGGCGAACCTGAACATCAAGCATTGGCAGCAGCAATCTGAGCAGGACACCAACCTGCATATTGCCCGCAATCCGATCCTGTTCCTGACGGGGATCGAGGAGGGGGAGATTAAGTTTGGGAGTCGTTATGCCCTGACTTCCAATCATCCAGAGGCAAAGGGTTCGTACATCGAGCATACAGGGGCCGCGATTGCCGCCGGGCGTCTGGCTCTTGAAGATCTGAAAGACGAAATGCGCGAGGCCGGTGCGCGCTTACTTAAGAAGGGTCAGGCCGCCGCTAAAACAGCAACCGAGAGCCGTGACGATTCGATCAATGAGCAATCCCAGCTTGGGCGCATGGCCCAGGCCCTGGAGGATGCCGTCGATCTGGCCTTGCAGTACATGGCCGCATGGCAAGGCATCGAGCAAGATGCTGGGGCGGTTGCCGTGAATGACGATTTCGATATTGAGGTGATCTCCGATCAGTCGGTGCAATCGCTCGTGCAGATGGCCGCTGCCGGTCAGCTTTCGACACAGACATTGTTCAGTGAGCTGCAGCGCCGAGGGGTTCTGTCCGATGACCTTGACTGGGAGGCTGAGCAGGAGCGTATCGCCGCAGGCGCACTCACTGAGGTCGCATGAACCGCATAGAGCAGATCATAGCCTCGGGGCTGCTGGACAATGAAATTGTGGCACTGCGGTTTGCCGCCACCCAAGAGCGCAAGGCCGCGATCAAGGTTGAGGTGTTAAGGCGCATAGCGAGCAAGATCGCTGCTCAGGCAAGGCTCGACACGAAAGCCGGTCAGGATCAAGCTATTCGCGATTTCGGGGCTGAGGCAAAAGAGGTTTTTGACGCGATCGCCTCTGAGCAGGCCAATGAGCTGCAAGAGTTCGCAGAGCTGACGGGCAAGGCGACGGTGGCCACAGTCAATAGCGGTCTGGCGGTGGGGCTATTTAAGCAGCCGCCTCGCCTTTCTGTGCGTGTTGAGTCGCTTTTGATAGACGGGGCGCCAACGGCTGAATGGTGGCGCCGCCAAAGCGATGCGGCTCGCCGTGCATTCGCGCAGGAGGTTCGTACCGGCTTTGCGTCTGGCGAGACCACGGATGAAATCGCGCGGCGAATTGTCGGTATGCGCGGCCAACCGGGTGTTATCGATGTGTCGCTTCGCCAAGCCAGAAGCCTAGCGCATTCATCTGTGATGACCGTGGCCAATGCGAGCGTTCAAGAAGCCATAGCCGCCAACGATGATGTTGTGAATGGCTATTACTGGGTGAGCACACTCGACAGCAGGACATGCCCTGTGTGCGCAGCCAGGGACGGCAAGAAGTACTCGATGGAGCATCGCCCGGCGGGTCACACGCTGCCGTGGGGATCTGGGCCGGGGGCTATTCATATCAACTGCCGGTGCGCGACAACGCCCTGGCTAAAGACTTACCGTGAGCTGGGCCTGGACATTGATGAGTTTGAGCCAACGACCAGGGCAAGCGCAGACGGGCAAGTATCGGCAGGCCTGACGTTCGAGAAGTGGATCGAAGCCAAGCCCGTTGCCGTGCAGCGTGAGTGGTTTGGCCCAGGCCGATACGAACTGTACCGCGATGGGAAGATTACCCTGCGCGACCTCACCAACATGCGAGGTCGCGAATTAACGCTTGCGCAGCTGCGTGAGCGATACGGATAAAAGACACGTTTTTTAAAGCCGCCATGGTGTGATGCCTCGGCGGCTTTTTATTTGCGCCAGTGATTGGCGCGCATCAACCTGCTTCGAGAGGAAGTGACTGCAATGCCAATACCCCTGATTGTCGATTCGATCGACGCTGTGCCTGAACCCTTGCGTGACCAGTACAAGGAAGTTGACGGGAAGTTTCGTCTTGACCTTGATGGCTACGAAGACCCATCGAACCTGAAAAGTGCACTGCAAAAGGAGCGTGAAGCTGCCAAAGCTGCTGCAAAACAGGTTAAGTCTTGGGAAGCCTTAGGCAAATCGCCCGAGGAAATTCAGGAACTTCTGCAAGCCCAGCAAAAGGCTGAGGAAGACAAGCTGAACAAAGCTGGCGAATGGGACAAGCTCAAAGCCCAGATGAACGAGCAGTTCAGCAAGGAAAAACAGCAGCTTCTTGACTCGCTGACCACCAAGGAACGCGCCATTGAGAAGCATCTTGTCGATGCCCAGGCCACTGCGGCCATTGCGGAGCTTAAAGGCGTGCCGGCGCTTCTGCTGCCTCACGTTAAGTCGTCTGTCCGCGTTATCGAGGAAGGCGGCGAGTACAGCGTGCGAGTTGTCGACGCTAATGGTAATCCCCGGGTGAATGCCAAGGGAGACTATCTCTCAATCAAGGATTTGGTCAGCGAGATGCGCCAGTCCGACATCTTTGGTCGTGCGTTTGAAGCTACTGGAACCACTGGCAGCGGCACACCAAGCAACAAGGGCGCAGGGTCAGATAAGGCCAAGAAGGCCGCTGAAATGACCTCAGCAGAAAAAGCGAAATTCATCGGCGAAAACGGGCTTGACGCATGGCGCAAAAAGCTCAACGCCGAAACCATCTAATTCAATTTCAAGGAATAAGCCATGACCATCGGTAAAGCCTCTAACTTCAAAGTCTACCAAGACGAAATGCGCGGCGGGATCGTCGAGACCCTGACGCAAGCCTCCAACTACTTCAACGGTGCCGGCAACGCCATCCTGCTCTCGACGGTCTCGCGCCGTGGCGACTTCGCCAAGGAATCGTTCTTCAAGAACATCGCGAACATCGTCAGCCGCCGAGATACCACCTCGGTATCGGCAGCCACTGACCTGCTGCTCTCGATGGACGAGACCATCAGCGTCAAGCTGAACCGCAAGATCGGGCCTGTAAACCAAACCTATGACGCCTTCGCGAAGGTCGCCATGGACATGAGCCCGGAAGAGTTTTCCTTTCTCCTGGGTGAGATGATCGGCAAGGGCATGCAGGTCGAGATGCTCAATAGCGGCCTGCGCGCCGCTCGTGCAGCGCTCGTGCAGAACACCAATCTCTTGCACGATGCGGCGACCGATAAGCTGACCACAGCCCACCTGGTCAAAGGCCTTGCTAAGTTCGGCGACCGCGCCAGCGCAATCAGCGCCTGGGTCATGCACTCGAAGAACTACTTCGACCTGATGGAGCACCAGATCGGCACCAGCGCCAACGGCGACATCGTGTCGGGCACGGTAGTGCAGTCGGCCACCCCTGCCACACTGAATCGCCCCGTGATTGTCACCGACTCGGATGCGCTGATGGTAGCAGGCGGCTCTGGCTCCGGCGCCTACACCGATTATCACGTTCTTGGCCTGACGGCTGGCGGCGTGGTGGTGGAGAACAGCGAGTCCGAGCGTGTGGTGCTTGATGAGGTGACCGGCCTTGAAAACCTTGTGATCCGCATGCAAGGCGAGTATGCCTACAACCTGGGCATCAAGGGCTACAAGTACGACACTTCGGCGGGCGCTAATCCGACCGATGCCACCTTGGGCACATCTGGGTCCTGGGATAAGGCCGCCACGTCCGACAAAGACCTGGCGGGCATCATCATCCAGTGTCGCTGATCCACTGGGGCGTCTACGGGCGCAACGGCTTTGAGGGCGTTCAGGCGTTTTGTGAGGGCGCCATCAGGGCCGGCGGCATCCCAACCGCCCGCTCGGTTTCGGATTACACGCCGGGCCAGAGCGAGCGGTTCGATGCCGTGGCCGTATTCGGCCTGCAGTGGAAGGGGCGGGATGTCCTGCGGGACTATACCGCGCTGGGGGTACCCGCTTTCGTGATCGATTACGGGTACCTCAAGCGCACCAATCACGCACATGACTGGCGCACGGGCCACTGGCAAGTGAGTTTAGGCGGCCTGAATCGCGTTCCTGATTGGGGCTGCGATTCGAGCCGGCTCGATGCGCTGGGCATTGAAATTATCGAACGCGGCGGTAACCCAGAGGGCTATCCGCTTCTATGCGTCCAAACCCCAGGCGATGCGTCGCATGGACTTGATGAAAAAGGACTTGAGCAATGGGCAGAAAAGCAAGCGCGAGAGTGGCCGGGCCTGATGATTCGGCCACATCCTCTGCAGGAGCACCTGAACTACGGGCTGCCGATCTGTCCAGCCAAGACTCTGGAGCAGGCGCTGAAGTCGGCCAGGCTGGTAGTGACGGGCAACAGCAACAGCGGACACGACGCGCTTCTGGCAGGGGTGCCGGCACTGGCGACTATGCCCGGGGCGGCCTGGGCGGGTCTGAGCGGGCCAAGTCTGCCCACACTGAAAGCCAGGACGCAGTACTTTTGCCGAGCAGCATGGGGGCAGTGGACCTGGGCGGAATTCCGGACAGGGCAGATGCACGATTGCCTGATTCGGAACGTGCTTTGCTGGCGCTGATCGAGTCTGCGCCTGTTTACACACGGTACAGCCTGATTCGGCGCGCTTGCTTGTCGGCCCCGCCCGGTATTGCGTGCGAGTTCGGCGTATTCAAAGGCGATTCACTGCGGGTCATCCGAAACTTTCGCAAGCCGCCCGTTTTTGGCTTTGATACGTGGTCAGGGCTTCCCGAGGCATGGGATATGGGCCAGGCGGAGCACCCGACAGGTCACTTTGCTTGCGATGTTCCGCGCGACTTTGCCATCGGCGTGCAGCTGGTGCAGGGGCTGTTCTCTGAAACGCTCCCGCTTTGGCTGGCTGAGCATGGCGAGCCCGTGCAGTTCGTGCACATCGACTGCGATCTGTACAGCAGCGCGCGGGACGTGCTCACGCTCCTGAACGAGCACATTCAGCCTGGGACGATCCTCTTGTTTGACGAGCTTTGCAGCTTCGACGGAAGTTACCAGAACTGGTTAGAGGGCGAGTGGAAGGCTCTGAACGAATGGCTGGCCACTGGTCGCCAGGTCAAGCCGATAGGCCGTACGGATCGGCATCAGGTAGCTTTTGTGGTGGAGGTTTGATATGGCGCTGATTGTCGAGGATGGTACTGGATCAAATCCCAGCGCCGAGAGCTACATTTCCGTAGCCGACTGCACAACCTACGCCGCCGCGCACAACCTGGTCTTCACCGGCTCTGAGTCCGAGCAGGAAGCCCGCCTGCGCCGCGCCACCCAGTACTTGGATGCTGAGTATGCCTATAAGGGCGAACAGCTCACGGCATCTCAAGCCCTAGCGTGGCCGCGCACGGTCATGGCAGGTATCCCGCGTGAAATCGTGTCCGCCTGCTGCGAGCTGGCCTGTAAATCGGGCGATCTTTGGGCCGATGTGGAAGCATCAGCCGTCATCGAAAAGACCATCGGCCCGATCACCAAAAAGTACGCCGCGCCCGCTAATGGTGGTCAAAAGCGTTTCGCTGGGGTGGATGCCCTGGTCAAGCGCTGGACCGTTGGCGGTGGTGCAACTATCAAGTTGGTTAGAGCATGAGCCTGCAAGACGCACAAGAAGCCCTGCAGATGCTGCAGGAGGCAAAAGACGAAGGCGATGCCGCAGAGCTGACGTTCAAGCGAAAGGTTCCTGGTCAGTACGACCCGGCCACGGGCGGCGCCACGGACGTGGAAGTAACGTGGACTGGTATTGCGGTAGTTCTTCCGGCCAGCCAAGGTACCGTCCAGGCCTTCGATTTGAGGTTTGAAAACGGTACGTTGATCGAGTCCACGCTGCGCGGCTTGCTGATCGCGGCGTACGGCATGCAGTATGAGCCGGGCCCTGGCGACACAGTAGTCTTTCCCGACGGTAGCACGGCGACTTTGCTTGGCTGCACGCCGCTGAGCCCGGATGCAGCCAATCCAATCATTTATCAAGCGACGGCCCAGTTATGAGCTTTACCGCTGACATTTCCAAGTTTGTGGCCAAGGCCAACGGCAATGTTGACCAGGTAGTGCGCAAGGTGACACTCGACCTCGCCCGAAGTGTGGTGCTCAAGAGCCCGGTCGATACTGGTCGATTCCGAGCCAATTGGGTGTTTGGCGTCGGTGCCATCGATGCTCAGACCACAGACGCCGTGGACAAAGGCGGGCAAGGCACGTTAAGTCGACTTGCCGCCAGCATCGGGGCCAGTAAGGCCGGCGGGCAGACCTACATTAGCAATTCACTTCCGTACGCCGAGAGGCTTGAGTATGGGTGGTCACAGCAGGCCGCATCAGGAATGGTGCGCGTCACATTGGCTGAGTTCGACGCTTTTGTGCGGCGCGCAGTTCAAGGACAGACATGAAACACCTTATACGAGCCGCCCTCGAAGTGCGTCTGGCGACATGGGCCGCTCAACAGACGCCGGCGCTTCCGGTTGCTTGGGAAGACCGGCCATTCTCGCCAAACGGCACTTATCTGCGCGTGAGCATGCTCACGGCTGAGCCTGACGATCCTGTGCTTGGCCAGGGCCTGCAGCGACATCAAGGCGTCTACCAGATCTCCGTGTTCGTTCCGGCCGGATCCGGGCCAGTCACGGCGGAGTCAAAGGCGGCTGGCATTGCCGCGTTGTTTGCTCGTGGCACTGTAATGACCCAAGGCACAACGCGTGTCGTGATTGATCGAACGCCTCAGGTTGGCAGGCTGATGCCTGACGGCCCGTATTCGTTTATTCCTGTCAGCATCCGGTATCGAGCAGACATTTTCGCGTAACACCATCTAACCACCTATTTGCCCTCCTTCGCGAGGGCTTTTTGTTTTGGAGCTAGACATGGCCATATCTAAAGGCATTTTCCGTACTGTTGCGCTGAAAAAGGAAACGACTTTCGGCACGAAGGCCGGTGCGACCGGCGCTCAAGAGATGCGCCGCACCACGTTCGACCTGAACCTGATCAAAGACACCTATCAGTCGAGCCAGATTGCCACGCACCAGCAGATTGTCGACATGCGCCATGGCACTCGCCGGGTCGAGGGCACGCTGAACGACGAGATTTCATGCACCACGCACAAAGACTTGTGGGCAGCGCTGCTGCGCAATGCCTGGGTTCAAGGTGTGGTCGCTACGCCAACGCCAGGCCACCTGTTTGTGCCGCAGTCGGGCCACACGAATGACTCGTTCACCATCGAGTCATGGCGCTCGGATATCAGCGTTTCGGAGACGGCTACAGGGTGTCGCATCACACAGGCTCAGGTCAGCATTCCGGCCAACGGCATCGCCACGGTCGGATTCACAGTACTTGGCCAGGACATGGAGACGGCCACCAGCCGCTATTTCACGACGCCAACTGCTGCCACCACCACGTCGGTCGCTTCTGGTGCGATTGGCGAAGTAAAGGCAGATGGCGTTTCCATAGCGGTTGTGACAGGCGCCGAGTTCACCATCAACGGCAACGGTACAACCGGCGCCGTGATCGGATCGGACCTGAGCCCGGATGTGTTTGTTGGCGTGGTCGAGGTTTCGGGCCAACTGACGCTCTACATGCAGGACAAAACGATTCTCGACCAATTCATCAATGAAGACACTTTGTCGCTGTCGATCCAGCTTGATGAGGGCGGCAGCAGCGCTCATTTCATGCGCTTCTCGATGCCCAAGATCAAACTCGGAAGCTACACGGTCGCCGACGTTGCTGGGGAGGCCGTGGCCACTTGCCAGTTCACGGCTTTGATGGATGGCGACGGCCTGGACGCTAAGGCCAAGTCCGTCATCCTGATTGAAGACTCACGTATCGCCGCTTAACGCTTTGGCTGCAGCTAGGAGGCATCCGAAACCGCCTTCCCTGGGGCGCTGCTGCGGCCAACCTCATTCCAGGGCATTGCAGGGAGTGAATATGCGAGCACCATTTGAACCATTAGTTTCTGTCATCGGAGGTGAGCCATTGGCGTCCAGCCTTGTGATTGCGCGAGGCATGAAACAACAGCACGCCAGCGTCATTAAACTGATTCGTCGGCACCTGAAGACATTGAACAGGTTCGGCTTGGTCAGATTTGAAATCCGACCAAGATTGCGCGGTCGCCATGGTGGTGGAGACCTTGAGTACGCAATGCTGAACGAGCGACAGGCGGCCCTGCTGATATCACTGATGCGCAACACGGACGACGTGGTGGAATTCAAGGCCGGGCTGATTGCTGAGTTCTACCGCATGCGCGATGCTTTGAATCAGCGCACCCAGAACTTGTACCAGCAGCTTCAAGCACTGGTGGCTGAGGAGGTCGAAACTCAGGTAAAGGCTTCGTTCGGCTCGCGCCTGATGCTCGAACGAAAACGCGCAATCCCCGAGTTTCGGCGGCGGCGTGAGCGCTTGGAGGCCGAAATCCAGCCCTCCCTACAACTTCATTAGCCCGGCCAAGAGCCGGGTTTTTTATCGCTGCTTAAGGAAAACCATGACGCAAAAAACACTTTCTATTGATGACTTTGACATCCGCACTCCGTCGACCAAGGGCCAAGAAATCGAAATCACACGGGCCGACGGTACCGGTACGGGTGTTTTCATCATGGTATTAGGCGAGCAATCGCCAGTGGTGGAGCAGTATCTTGTTCGCAAAGCAGACGAGCGCGCTGCCGCCATCATGAAGGCTCGCCAAAACAAGAAACCGGCGCTCTCCGCTCAGGACACGCTGGACGATGAAATTGAGTCGGCAGTGGTTCGCACAGCTGGCTGGCGCGGATTGGCTGAGGAGTGTACCGAGGCCAATGCCGAGAAGCTTTACCGCCTGAATCGGAGCATTGCGCGCCAGGTGATTGCCGCATCGGCTGACGAAACCCTTTTTACCAAGGCCTAAGTGACCAACTGGCCGCGTTTGCTGAATGGTTGTTCGACCTGGAGCGCAAAACCGAAAGCGGCGAGTCACTTAGGCAGGTGCTTGAACAAGTCAGGACCAAGACCGGGATAACGCCGGCGGCCCTGCAGAATCCGCCTGAACTTCCTGAGGGTGCCGAGACAGTTTGGGGCTGGTTTCAAGAACTGGCGGCACAGCGGCAACAGGGCATTAATGGGGGCATGTCTCTTTCCTTCACCGAGATCGACGCCTGGGGCAGGCTAAGAGGCATTCGCTTAGCGAGGTGGCAGCTGGATTTGATATTGCGCCTGGACGCGCTTCTTTTGATGAAACGGTGATGCCCTGCAGCCTTTCCCGGCAGAGGCTAGCCAAAGTATAGTGGGCGTAGTCACATACTTTTGGAAGAGCAATGCGTGAACTAATGTTTATCCTGGGGAGTCTTGCCGGCACATGGTTGCTTATTGGCTGGCTTGCATGCGGCTTATTTGCTGGATATGTCGCGTCAGAGAAGAACCGCTGTGGCATATGCTGGTTCTTATGGGGTGTTTTATTTGGGCCGGTGGCGTTGTTAGCTTCTGCTGGCTTGCCTATGCGCCGTCCATCGAGTGCCGAGCCGCACGAAAATACGGATTTTTTCCAATCGTCTTATCAGCCCTTGCCGGTCGAGATTCTGAAATCTAAGACGCCGCCTAAAAAGTAGAAGCGCCTGGGCGCAAAGGATGCCCAGCGCGTCTATTTTTTGGATGATGGGATTGTTGGGGAAGCGTGAAATGTTGAAGGGTCATCCGCCTGACGGCTACTTAGCCGTCAGGATACCATCGAAGCAAAAAGTGGAACTTTTGATGGTTTTTATTGCCTAACACAACGTACGCTTCAGTTACTTGCTTGAGTTTGTAAGTTAGCTGGCTTCGCTTACTAGTTGAGCTCTCTTAGTGTCAGTGGATTGCTAAGTTGCTCAAATTTGAGTACATTGACAATGTAAAGTTATTCCAATCGAATAACTTTATGGATTTGGGCGTAGCATTCGTCCAACAGGCATTGTGGTGCATCTTCAGCGTGATCTCCATAAGCTCTACTTCTCATATATGACCTATCCCACACTTTTCAATGAAAAACGCACCGCTCAGGCTGCGGCATTTTTGCTGCACAAGGCCGGCGGACGTCTGCCACTGCTAAAGCTAATGAAGCTGATGTATTTAGCAGAGCGTGAGTCGTTGCGCGTGTTTGGGGAGCCTATCACTGGTGATCGGTTGGTCTCTCTGCCACAAGGTCCAGTGCTATCCAAAACCCTTGATATGATGAATGGTTGGGGTGGCGAGGCTCAGGGCGGTTGGAACTCCTGGGTTGAGGATAGGTCAGGGCATGATTTGGCGCTTCGTGACCCGAGCATGATTCGCTCGCCGGAGCAGGACTTGCTGGAACTTAGTAATGGCGACTTGGAAGTCCTTGAGTCGGTGTGGGCTGAGTTTGGTCACATGGGTAAATTTGATCTTGTGCAATACACTCACTCAGAGGCGTGCCCGGAGTGGGAAGACCCGAATGGTTCGAGTCGACCCATTCCTACCGGCAGGCTTCTAAGGGCTTTAGGTTATGACGGAGACGCCCTTCGGTCAGTGCTGGATCATTTAAATGAGCAGGCCAAGCTCAATGCGGTGTTAAGTCAGTACTGATGGCGGAATGGCGGTGCAAGCCAGGGGCTTGCCTAATGATCCCATCAGGTCCAAATGAGCACCTTTTTGCTGTAGCCCTTGGGCCTGCCGTCTTTGATGGATATGGATCCCAGCCTCAAGTTGTGCTCGTTAGTTTCTCTTCAATTAAGCCCGGTTTTCCTTATGATGGTGCGTGCACGGTCGACGCTGGCGCACATCCGTTCATTACGCGGGACAGCTTTATTTACTATCGCGAACCGCGAATTTGTCCTGTGGTAGACGTTGAGTCCAGAGTTAATTCGAATCAGTGGCGTTGTGCAGATCCATGCACTGAAGAATTAATGGCGGATATTTTGGCTGGCTTCAGACTTTCAAATCGTTTGCCCAGGCACTTCGGCGAAATCCTTAGGGCGCTTGGACTATAAGGCTATTTTCGATTTTATTTTTGCTTTCGGCCCCACTTAACCGTGGGGCTTTGTCGTTTCTGGCCCTGCTTACGCGGGGCCTTTTTATTGGGTGTCGTATGGACATAGCAAGCCTAGCGCTGGAGGTTGATAGCCGCTCTGCAAAGACGGCAGCCGCCGACTTGGACAAAATGGCAGCCTCTGGCGCCAAGGCCGAAAAACAGTTTGACGGTTTGAAAAATGGCAGCAATGGCGTTGCCTCAAGACTCAATACGGTAGAAAAGGCCGCATCTTCCGCAAGTTCTGCTTTTTCTAGGTTGGTGGGGGTTGCCGCCGGGGCCGGGCTCGGGGTCGGGCTTGGTATGGCTTTTAATAAGTTTGCGCAAGAGACAATCAATGCCCAAAACGAGCAGCGACAGCTGGCAGCTGTGATTCGTTCTACGGGGGCGGCGGCCGGTTATTCGGTCAAGCAACTGAACGACATGGCGGAGGCGTTGGCGAATGCAACAACTTTGAGTGCCGGCGACATTAATAGGGCGCAGACTCGATTGCTTTCCTACACGGGAATAGCCGGCGAAACTTTCCCACGAGCTATGCAAGCCGTCGTTGATACTTCTGTTCGCATGGGTATGTCTGTTGAACAGGCCGCGGAGACTGTGGGGCGGGCACTGGATATTCCCAGCCAAGGACTTTCATCTCTTTCGCGTCAGGGCTTTCGCTTCACCGAAGAGCAGAAAAAGGTGGTGGAGCAGCTTGAGAAAACCGGCAGGGTGGCTGAGGCGCAAGCCATTGTCCTGCAGGCGCTTGAGTCGAGCTATGGCGGTGCAGCTGCGGCGGCCAGGGACACGCTGGGTGGCGCCCTAGCGGCGCTGCAGAACAGAGTCAATGATTTGATGACTGGCGGCGATGGAAGTATCGACGGCCTAACTGAGGAAATCAATGATTTGACAGATGCCCTTGGCTCGGAAGAAACAAAACGGACATTTGAGTCATTTGTTGCTTGGATGGCGGGCGCGGCAAAATCGGTATTGACTCTGACAAACCAGTTTGCCGAGGGCATGCGTTACTCGGACGGGTTCTTTGATGCGTTGGCTAAATATGGCTTAACAGATCCCTCGAAGAGCCCGTCTCAGCACCTGGAGCGCATTCAGAAAGAAATCGATCTTTTGAATAAGGACATGTCGGGCCTGGTTGGGTCAATCAAGGATGGGTCGGTTTCACTATTCGACATCGATCCAATCACAATGGGGGGAGAGGGAAAGGCTGAGCGCCTGCGCGGTCTTCTCATGGAGCAGCAGTATTGGCTTCGCCAGCAGCAGCGAGCCGAAGACTCTGAGACGCGTCAAATCCTGAAGCTGTACGAAAACATGTTGGGCGAAGACGGGTCTGGGGGCGCCGGCAGCGGTTCGGGCGGTTTGGGCAAACCTGCCAAAGAAAAGAAGGTCCCCGATCATCTCGGCGATTTCATGAAGTCGATGAATATCGACTACGCCATGGGCGAGTATCAGAAGTACCTGGACTTTCTCGATGAAGCAACAGGGCGGTCGAAGGATCGTATTCTGGTTACTCAAGCCGAGTGGCTCCAGAACGCCCTGAGCATTGGCGCGATCACCTCTGAAGAGTATTCAAAGGCGCTTGATCAGTTGGTTGATAAAACCGACAAGTCCATGGGGCAGATGGATCAGTTCACTGTCCAGGCGGCAAGGAACATCCAGAACGCCCTGGGTGACGGCCTTTACAACATTCTGAAGGGCAACTTTGACGATATCGGCCAGGCGTTCGGGGACACCATCACGCGCATGGTTGCTGACGCTGCGGCCGCCAACTTGGCGGGGGCCCTGTTCGGTGACTATGGCGGCACAGGTCAGATTGGTGGAATTCTCGGGAACATTGCCAGCAGCTTGTTTGGCGGGGTTTCAGGCGTTGAGGCTGCAAGCCAGGTGCAAATGGCCGGTGGGGATGGCATTGGTGTGCTGATCGGTGCTAACGGCTGGGCCTCTGACGGCTACACCGGCGCCGGCGGGAAATTTGAGCCCGCTGGCGTGGTTCACCGTGGCGAGTACGTGTTTGATCAGGAGAGCACAGGACGGCTTGGTGTCCCTTTTCTGGAGTCGCTTCGCCGTGGCTATGCGGGGGGCGGTGTTGTGCATACCCCTGCGCAAGCATCTCAGCCAAGCCTTCAGCTAAACGTTATCAACCAGTCAAGCCAGCCGGTTCAGGCCAAGCCTGGCGCGATGTCCTTTGATGGAAAACGTTGGGTTCAGGAGGTCATTTTGTCAGACCTGCGTACTAACGGGCCTATTGCTCGAGGAATGAAGGGGGTAACTGGTTAATGGCTACGTTTCCAACTTACGCCTCGATCGAGCGTGATGGCTACACGGAGACTCCTGATTTCGGCGTTATTCGCACTGAAATGGATGGCGGACTGGCCAAGCAGCGCGCGCGCTGGACAAAGCGCGTTGTTCGCCGAAAGTGCTCTGTGCTGGTTGGGGCGGATACAAACAAGTCTCTGTTTGATGAGTGGTTCAAAACAAGCTTGTCGGGCGGATCAGGCTGGTTTGCCTATACCGATCCTGTCGACGGCATCTCAAAGCAGGCACGCTTTGTTGGCGGGGAATTGACCTGGCAGCTTCGCGGCGCAACCTGGGCTGCGCAAACTGAAATCGAGACCATCGGGTAATCTTCCCTCTTCTTCGTCAAAGCAAGGGGATAGGCATGGCTGAGTGGGTGGGTGCTTTACTGGGTAGCTTGATCGGGTTGATTGCGATTCTTTTGGGTGCGCTTTACAACGCCAAGCTAACCCGCAAACGAGACGACAAAATCATGAATGATGAGGCAAAGAGCATTGCTGCGGCGATTGGAGCAGAGATGGGCGTGTATACGGTAATGTTATGCAGGTTGTTTATGCAGGCCAGGGTTCCGCCTGAGCCAGGTCGGAGCATGGCGCTTGTGCGGGCGATGAGAGCGCCAGATCTAATGGTTTGGCCCGAGCTGGCGGGCAAGGTCGGGGTATTGGGCGCCGATTTGGCCGGAAGGACCGTTAAAAATTGGATGGTTTTGCTGATGCACGCCAGGATGCTTCAGGCGAGCGTCGATGATATTGTGGCTGGCGAATGGGATGATGAGAAAGTCAGGAGCCGGGCGGATTTCTTAAAAATGGATTTGCCGAGCGTTGCTGACACTGTTGAGGAACTGACAGGCAACCGGCCTGACTTTGATTACTTGCTTCCTTGAGTCTTACGTTTAACCCTTGATGCCCGCCTTTGAGCGGGTTTTTTATGGCCACTTCATATTCCGCCAAAGGTCGACGCAACCTACTGGCCACCAGCGCCGATGAACCGTTCCTGGTTGCGCTTGAAATCACGCACCCCGAGCTTGTGGCGCCGATTCGGGTGGTCAATGATTCGCAGCCAATAACCATTGGTGGCAACGAGTTCGTGGCCTGCCCGTTTCAATTGACCCTGCCTGATGATGTTGATCAGCAGGTGCCCAAGGCAAGGCTGTCGGTCGACAACATCGGCCGCGAGCTGACCCAATGGCTTGAGGTATCAAACGGGGGCAAGGGTGCTAAGTGCCGCATTCTGATGGTGCTGCCGTCTGAGCCGGACATTATCGAGTACGAAATGACGATGGACCTTACAGGCCTGTCGATCGACAACATGTCGGTGTCCGGCGACCTCGGTTACCAGGAAACTTTGAATCAACCCGCTGTGGCAATTCGCTACGACACCCTTACCGCACCGGGCCTCTATTAATGCATTGGTCAGACAAATATATCGGGCAACCCTACGTTCCCGAGGTCGGCGACTGCGCGGCGTTTGCCGAGCGCGTGGCCCGGGAGGTGCTGGGCGTTGATCCGAAATTGCCTGTTTCGCACGCAAAAAGCCTGCGGGCCCAGGCTAAACAGATTGCTGAGCTTAAACACATTCACGCTGTGCGGGTCGATGCTCCGATCGACGGCCAGCCCGTTCTGTTTGTGGCCCGTGGCCGCTTTTTTCACATTGGCGTGGCCGCCTTGATTGGAGGCGAAACCTGGATCGTGCACGCGGATCAGAGCGCCGGCGCGGTGGTGTGCCAGCGTCTGGCCGAGATGACACGTTGGGCCTACAGATTGGAAGGACACTACAAGTGGATTTGATCAAGCACGCAACGCCTCTGGTGGTTCTGCCTAACCCGCTCATTCCAGAGGGCAAGCGCACCTACGTGGCAGAGTTTTTGCCCGGTGAGACGCTGGGTGCCTACATTCAGCGCAATAGCGTTGGCCTGCCTCGGTCCAAGTTCCGTGTTTGGCACAATGCGCGTCCCGTACCTATGCACCTTTGGGATCGGCTCATCCCGCGCACGGGCGATCAACTGATGATTCAGGCAGTTGCTGAAGGTGGCGGGGGCGGTGGTGGGAAAATTCTGCGCACCGTGGCGATGATTGCGCTGGTGATCGCTGCGCCACATATTGCAGGCCTCTTGAACACTTCTCTTGGCCTTGGTTTTGCCGCCGGCAGTATCGGCATGGGAGTCCTCACAGCCGGTGTCATGATCGGCGGTTCGTTGCTGATCAACGCCTTGCTCCCGCCGCCCAAGGCCACGCTCCCGCAGCTGACCAGCGGTGGCAAGTACGAAACCAGCCCGACGTACGCCATTGCCGGTGGCCGTAACCGGCCCCGTCTCTGGGAGCCGATGCCGATTATCTTTGGTAGGCACAAGGTTGTGCCTGATTTGGCCGCCAATTACTACACGGAGTATGTTGGCGAAGACCAGTATCTGAATCAGGCCTTTCACTTTGGCCTGCAGGCTGGCGAGCTGGATCTGATCGACTTCAAGATCGGCAACACCCCGATTGGTAATTACCAGGGCGTGCAGCTGCAAGTCTCGGGTGCGGACGGCAGTCTGACGCTTTTCCCGGGGAACGTGGACACTCTGCAGGGCTTTACGCTGCAGTCGGGCGTTGTTAATAGCCGCACGACAGCCAAAGACGTGACCTATCTGGCGGTTGAGCTTGCTGCGCAGCTTTTTTA
Organism: Pusillimonas sp. NJUB218; assembly: GCF_003788685.1. NCBI lineage: Bacteria > Pseudomonadati > Pseudomonadota > Betaproteobacteria > Burkholderiales > Alcaligenaceae > Pusillimonas > Pusillimonas sp. NJUB218. Next base: position 75,996 of record NZ_NQMK01000006.1, on the reverse strand, counting down.
CATCCGGGATGATGGCGGTATTGATGCGCGTACGACCCAAGTTCGTATCCAATACCGGCCAGTGGGTGGGACCTGGACAGATATTGGCCTGCTTCAAGATGCGATATACGCCACGCACTACTGGTCGCTAGAGGTCACGGTCTATCCGGAATATGCCCTTTCCTACACTGCGCAGGTGGGCTTTGGTTCGACGAACTATGCGGATCATTACGAAGGGCAGCAAGGGTTTATCGACTATGACAATTGGGGTAACGCGCGCTATGGCACATGGCGCTGGAAGCCACACCCGTATCGTCTTGGGCAGCCTTGGCAAGGGTATGCGCCTGATCCTTTAATTGGGTACAGCTCGGCCCCGGGCGTGCGTCTGACCGGTGCGCGCCAGGAGCCGACCCGCCAGACCGTAGGCTGGTCGGTGGCCAAAGGGCAATACGAGATTCGAGTCTGGAAGGAGTCTGGCGACATCAAGAGCAGCCGAGAGTCGAACGAGACGGCGGTCAATCAAATCCTGGCCTACCAGGCGGACGAAGCCAGCTATCTTAGCCAGCAGCGCGTAGCTCTGCGGATCAAGGCGACCAGTCAGCTCAACGGCGCCGTCGACGAATTCAACGCTGTGGCCCTGGCCAAAACGCAAGTTTGGAATGGTTCTGCCTGGGTGGTTGAGCACACACGCAACCCGGCCTGGTGGTATCTGCACTTTGCGCGCGGCAAGAAGATTTCGGGCAAGCGGCTATACGGGGCAGGGCTTCTGGACGCGCAGATTGATATCGATCGTATCAAGGCCTGGGCGCTGTTCTGCCAAGAGAAAAGCCTGACCTTTGACTATGTGCTTGACCGCAAGGTCAGTACAGCGGAGGTCTTGCAGACCATCGCTCGTGCGGGCCGGGCCTCGCCGACCTGGCAAACGGGCAAGCTCGGGATTATCTGGGATGCGGCCAACTTGCCGGTGACCGCCATGTTTGGCCCGTTCAACATCAAGGCGGGCACTTTCAAGGTGGATTACATCAATGAGGGCAACGTCGATGAGGTGATCGTTAACTTCTCTAATGCCGTGCGTGATTACGAAATGGACGAGGTTCGGGTCATGGTGCCCGGCGCCACCAGCGCGACCAACCCCCTGCAGCTTGACCTTGAAGGGTGCACGAACCCGGACATGGCTGGGCGCGAGGCCAACCTTATCGCGGCCTCACAAGTATGGCACCGCCGGCGCACAAGCTGGGAGACGGACATCGAGGGCTGGGTGGCCAACAGGGGGGATGTCGTTCAGATTAGCCACGACCTGACCGTCTGGGGCTATTCCGGGCGGCTACTGGGGCGTGTGGGTAACGTGATTACGTTGGATAAGCATGTGCCGTCTGGCGGTACCGGCACCCTCATGATCCGTGACCCTGAAGGGGCAATGCGGGTTGTGTCTGTGGTTTCGCTGACCGGTGACGTTGACGAGCTGACCATCGTCGGCGATATGTCAGATTTTGCCCTGCCGGGGGACGCTGGTTTCGAAGATATCGTCCCCATGGATTGGGCCTGGTTCTTTGATCCAATGGCCACACCTGGGCGCAGGTTCAAGATTACATCGGTCGAGCCCACCCAAGACGGCGTGAAATTCAGCGCCGTCGACGACGATCCTCAGTATTACGCCAGCGAAACCAATCCCTACCTGTACACGCCGCCTCGGGATGGCGCGCTACTGGCCGGCGTTGTTTTCAGCATTGGCTTTACCGAGAGCTTGGTCAATGTGCAGGCCGATATCTCTGATGTACGCATGGGGTGGGTTCTGTCTCGCTCCATGGACTCGGAGATTGTGGTCAGTGTTAACGGCGCGGCACGGCCATCGGTTCGCATGACAGACCGATCGCTTACGGTACAGGCTCAGACTGGCGATGTTGTGACCCTAACGGTTACGCCCGTATCTTCAGCAGGGCGAGGACAGCCTCTTACTCAGAGCTATACCGTCCAAGGTCTAACTGCGCCGTTACCTGAGCTGACCGGGCTGACTAGCGTATTTCGCGACGGGCTGACGGTGCTGGTGTGGGATCGGGTGGTCGATATTCGCCAGCCGGTCTACGAGATACGTATGGGTCAGTCGTGGGCTAACTCCAGGCTGGTAGCCATTACAGCCTCACTCGAGACATTGGCCGTTGGTAATGGGCTGTACTGGGTTGCGGCTCGATTTGCTTATAAGGGTGCGCCCGTCTACGGGCCTGCCGATAGCCTGCAAATCTCAGGCGCCACGCTGACTCGCAACGTGATTCTGGTTCAGGACGAGGCCCCAGCCTGGTCAGGCACCGTCAGCGGCGGTGCGATGGTCTACAACGGCCAGCTGACCTTGGCGCCGCAGGGTGATCTATTTGATAGCCCTGATCTGTTGGCTGAGCGTGATTTGCTCTGGTTCGGCGGGCCCGCATTGTCGGGCGTCTACACCAATGCCGAGGTCGAGCAGGTCGACATTGGGTATGTGACCCCGGTGCGCGTGGATTTTGATATCGACGTCGCGGCCTACAACATGTCCGCGGACTTGCTGGCCGAGCCCGACCTTTTTGCTGTGGCTGACTTGCTTGGGGGTTCCGACCTACAGGCAATTTCTGCGCGCCCTCAGATCAGACACGCGCAGGAGGCTGGCAATTGGACGCCGTGGCGCGACTATGTGCCAGGTCTCGTCAATGCCCGGTACTTTGATGTCCGTCTAGTGCTCGAAACCAGCGACCCATTGATCGTGCCGTTCATTTCGAAGTTTGAATGGACAGTCGATGTTCCCGATTTGGTTCAGCGCGACGAGGGCGTTCTGGTTCCTGCCGGCGGCCTGCAAATCGACTACGAAAAGCATTTTCACGCGGTACCGAACGTTCAGATCACGATCCTGGATGCCGAGGATGGTGACCAGGCTGTTCTGGGCGGGCCGGACGAGACGGGCTTTTTTGTTTCGATCATCAACGGCGCCGGCTACGTCGAGCGAAGCATCAACTGGATCAGTCAAGGTTACTGACACCGATAGCCCCATTGCCCCGCCAAGTGCGGGGCTTTTTTATGGAAGAGAACTATGTCACAAGAGCTTTCTCAGCTTTCTGAAGACCCGCCACTGCCTGGGGCGGTTGCGATACAGAACATCAACAAGATCATTCGCACGATCGCTACTGACTTTGCTGGCCCGGATGATCCTGCTGGCATGTCTTGGCCATACTGCACTTGGGCTGATACGGGAAATAACCTGAAAAAGCGCAGGAATGCCGCTGGCACTGCTTGGGTTGTCGAGGGGGTGCTATTCAAGGCCTCCCTACCGCAGTATCTTGAAGCCGATATTCCAACCTCTGATAAAGGCCCGATCTATGTTGTCGGCAAAGGCCCAATTGAGTGGGATGGATCCGCGTATGCTCCGAGTACGCTGACAGGCGCGGCAAAGGTTTCTTATGACAATACCGGCAGTGAATTGACGGCTGACGACGTGCAAGCTGCAGTCGATGAGCTAAGCACAGCTAATAACGTTGGGGCCAAGAAAGCATTAAATGCCACTGGTGGTGCCCCTATTTACGCCTGTCGCGCATGGGTGAATTTTAACGGTACGACTACACCTCCGACAATTCGGGCGAGTGGGAATGTGAGTAGTGTAACCAAGCTCACTACGGGGAGGTATGAGATAGCGTTTACAAATACCATGCCTGACGCCAACTACGCTGTCGTGGGCGGGGTCATAGGGAACAATACCAACTATGCGTACATGACGACAAACATTGGGTCGCTACCAAGCGCCTCGTCTGTTCAAGTGAGTGTTGGGAGGTTCGATAAAACTGACGGCACTTTTGCTGACTTAACTCAGTGCAATGTAGCTGTTTTCCGTTAAGGACACCAAATGACACAAGCAATTATCTACCTACAAGACAACGGTGTCCCGGCAGTAATGATGCCAACACCTGAAGCACTGCAAGTAATGACAATTCACCAAGTAGCAGTCAAAGACGTTCCGACAGGCAAGCCGTTTGCGATTGTTGACGTGGCGATCCTTCCGTCTGTACTGCAAGAAGCATGGGTTATTGATGAAGCTGATTTAATGGACGGGATTGGGGGTCAACAAAATGCTTAATATTCAGATTGACGAATCCAAACTTAAACCACCAGTGCCCCAACAATGCAGCGGTCGCCAAGGCCAGAAGGCTCTACTTCGCACGCCCTACGGCGAAGATAGCAACATGCTTGCGGCGGTCAAAGCGCTGATCGCTTCGATCCCTGACGACTTCATGAGGGAAGATGCCGAGCTGGACTTCAACGCGTCCACCTGGGAGCGCAACAACCAAACGTTGCAAGCACTTTGGGCGCAGCTTGGTGGTACCGAGTCGCAACTAGACGATCTTTTCGTGCTCGCCCAAACGCTCTAATCCAGCAGCAACAACCCGATAGCAGTAACGACAGCCGCCATTGAGCGGTTTTTTTGCGTCGATCACAACTGCCCCGGAGGGGGCATTTTTTTCGTCTATTCAAAGGAGAGGCAATGCCGGCAGATTGGTTAAACCACTTGGAGAAGTTGGCCCCCGGCCTGCTTGGGAGCATGGGCGCGATGCTCTGGATACAGGGGTCGTGGAAGCGAAGGTTCTCGCTGTTTGCCTTTGGCGGGGTGATGAGCTGGTACGCCTCGGCTTGGCTATCTCATGTGACAGGCATACCAGAGGGCTTTGCGGGGCTGATGGTCGGCCTATTTGGCATGAGCGTCGTCGATTCGATTTTTCGTGCGTGGGCTGATCTCGGCATTTCATCGATCGTGCGCGAGTGGGTTCGTATGCGACTGGGCCTGCCTCGGGAGTAAGCCATGGAAAAGATCGTGATTGTTTTGTTGTGCTTTGTGAGCCTGGCCTGTGTGGCCGGTGCGTTTAGCCAGTGCTACGCCGGCACGCTGCTGCAGCGCGTTGGTATGACCCTGATCGCATTTTGGGCGGCTTGGCGCATTGCTTTGATTGTGGAAGAGGGGCAGGTGCACCCGCACATGGTGCTTGGCGCCGTGGGCATGGCTGTGTTCGCTGCAGGAACGATGGTTAAGACGTGGGTATGGAGGTATCGGAAATGACGCTTGGACAAAAGCAACGCAAATTCACCCGAATGATCGCTGACCTTATCCGGTATGCGTATGACCAGGGCTATGAGCTGACCTTCGGTGATGCTTATCGAGATCCACGAGTGCATGGCCATGTCGGGCAAAAGCAGTCCTACAGCAGCGCCAACAGCTTGCACAAAGAACGGCTAGCGGTGGACTTCAACCTGTTTAAAGACGGGCGGTATTTGACCTCGACCGAAGATCACCGACCGCTGGGCGAGTATTGGGAATCTATCGGCGGCACCTGGGGTGGAAGATTCTCGTCACCGGATGGGAATCATTACTCTTTGGAGCATAACGGAAGAGCGTGATACGCCATGTGCTGGGCGTGGTCGGCACAAACAACTAGGTTGTCAGGTGAGTTGTTCAGCTTGTTGAAATCTTTGTGGTGAACTTCCTCTGGATCCCTGATGGGACGTCCGATTTTCGCCTCAGCCACAATTATGTGCTCGAACACATAACCCTTGGCGTCTGCTCTTGGGTGGGTAGGCAGAAGAATTTTCTTATACCCCTTTTTGATAATAAATGGCTTTTTCCTGTGAGATCCAGAGCACGCCATCGAGCAATATTTTGGATTTGCCCAGTGGGCAATGAATGCTCTCCCGCAGTGGAGGCATTTGTGCGGGGTCGAAGTGGTGAATGCCGTTGGTGTTTTCGGAGGCTTGTATGCCATTTGGAGGTAGTGAGGTCGGCAAAACCCCTTCCCGAAATGCTCAGCCTTGCACCCGTCCACTGAACAAGAGAGTTTGGGGCGTTCTTGTTTCCCTTGTTCTGCGAATTTTCTCCCCCTCTGCCAAAGGCCATAGCAAGAGGAGTTGCAAAACGGGCGTACGGTGTTTGGATGAATTTTTCTCTGAATTTCGCTGCCGCAATGCGTGCAAGTTTTGTTCATTTAATTCTTAGGAAATTAGCGATGGATATCATTATATATAACGAAGAATGGAAAATTAATATTCTTAAAATATTCAACGATGGCAATCACTATTCGCTAGAGCACGGTGGCCGCAAATGATTAGGGTGCTTTTAGGCTGGAAGGGCTACGCCGCCGCTGCCATAGTCGCTGGGGTCGCCGCCTGGTGGGTGCAGGGCTGGCGATACGACGCCCAGATTAGTCGCATTGAGACTGCCCAGGCAACCGCCATGGCTGATGCCCAGGCCAAAGCGCGACAAATTGAACAGGCCCGTGTGGCCGCTATTGAAGAGGTGACAAAAGATGCAGATGAAAAGATCGCTGCTGTGCAGGCTGATGCTGATGCCGCTGCTGATAGTGCTAAGCGGCTGCGCGCAGAACTTGCCCGTCTCCGTCGAGCCGCCAGCGATACCGCCGCTACCGGCTCAGGCCCGGGTCAGCCTGGTGCCGACCCCATCGGTGTGCTTGCCGTCGTGCTTGGCGAACTTGACGATCGAGCGGGGGAAGTGGGCAGATACGCTGACCGGCTCAAAGTAGCGGGATTGGCGTGTGAAATGGCTTATGACTCTTTGCGTTCCGGGCAATAAAAAACCCGCTCAATGGCGGGTGATTTTTTTAGTTTGCGAAGCAAACAGGCTTTTGCGAAGCGGCGATACTTAAAAATCCTCTTAAGAACCGCATGAGTATTGGAGGCGCAACTCGGAATCGAACCGGGGTACACGGATTTGCAATCCGGGTCAGCCTGGCGCTGATTCCGTTGATACGCTGGCCGGCTCAAAGCAATTATGTTGGCGTGTGTGAATCGCGTGTGAATTGTGTGTGAATTGCTACACCACCAGACACTAAAAAGGGCCAATATCTCTATTGGCCCCGTCTAGTGCTACATAGTGCAGCGTGGTGTGTATTGGTGGAGTCGGGGGGAATTGAACCCCCGTCCGCAAGCCCTCTGCAGGCAGTTCTACATGCTTAGTCAACCAACTTTAAGGTTTTAGCCTCGGGCCATGCCGGTTAACAGGCCATCCCTTAGCGATTCACATTAATTTAAGCGTTGACTGAGTGACCCAGCCAAAACCGATTCTTTGTAAATGACGCTGCTGTAGGTTTTACCCTACCTGACCCAAAGACAAATCAGTGCAGCGGCTTACCGCTTAAGCGGCTAAAGCGAAACGCTCGTCGTTGGCGTTTGTAGTTTTCCAGTGGATTAACGAGCTTACTGGTGCTCGGCATGCCCTACTCTGTTTCGCGACCCACGTCGAAGCCAAGTCGACCCCAGAACATAGATTGTAACGTACTACACAGGGTTAGAGGGAAGGGCTGGAAGAAAGTTCCGCCCGCATCGCATTATTTGTGCAAAAAACCGGCCATGCACTGCGCCGGGCTGCAGGTAAGGCCGCTGCGCAGCAGAAGCGACCGCTGGTATGGCACAGTAATGCTTACAGTAGCCGGTTGATATGCCCCAACAAGTCGTTAACTTGATGCGCAATGGCGTCGGCCTGCCAGTTGGCCACCTGTGCCGGGTTGCAATACCCATAGGCAGCCGCAATGGTGGGCATGCCCGCTGCCTTGCCCGCCACAATATCGCGTTCGTCGTCGCCAATATAAATACATTGCTGTGGCGTAAACCCCGCACGCTCGGCCGCAAGAAGCAAGGGCGCCGGGTGCGGCTTGGCGTACCCGGCGGTATCGCCGCCAATAGTGACCGCACATTCGGTATGAAGTTCAAGGTGCTTGACGATGGGCAGGGCGAGGTATTCCACCTTGTTGGTGACGATGCCCCAGCGGTAACCTTGTGCTTTTAAAGACTGAAGCAATTCGGGTACACCCGGAAATAGTCGGGTCAGCACCGTCATGTGCTGCTCGTAGTCTGACAAAAATTGTCGCCGATGCGACTCGTAGTCGGGATGGTCAGGGTCGATATCCAGGCTGACTTTAAGCAAGCCGCGTGCCCCGGCCGATGCCATTGGCCGAAGCATTTCGTAGGGCAGGGCATTGAGCCCCTGCCGTTCGCGCTGCCGGTTGGCCGCCGCTGCCAGGTCGGGCGCGGTGTCGGCCAGGGTGCCGTCAAAATCAAACAGAACCAGCTTGCTCATGCCTTACAGTACCTTTTTTTGCGTGGCCATCAGGTAATTGACGGAGGTATCGTTGGACAGCGAGTACAAATCGGTGATGGGGTTGTATTCCATGCCGGCCATTTGCATGACGGTGAGGCCCGACTGACGCACGGCCCGCGAAAGCTCGCTGGGTTTGATGAATTTTTCGTAGCTGTGCGTGCCCTTGGGGAGCAAACGCAGTACGTATTCGGCGCCGACAATGGCAAACAGGAACGACTTTGGGTTGCGGTTGAGTGTGGAAAAAAATACCCACCCCCCCGGTTTGACCATTTGGCTGCATGCTTGCACGATAGATGCCGGGTCGGGGACGTGTTCAAGCATTTCCATGCAGGTGACCACATCGAACTGACCGGTATGCTGCGCCGCGAAGTCTTCTGCGCTAATCGATTGATAGTCGACCTTTACACCCGATTCGAGGCTGTGCAGTCGGGCGACCGTTAACGACTTGTCGGCCAAGTCGATACCCGTGACCTGCGCGCCCGCTACGGCCATGCTTTCGGCCAATATGCCGCCGCCGCAACCAACATCGACAATATTTTTGCCGCTTAGCGAACCTGCAATGTCTTGTACCCAGCCCAAACGTAGCGGGTTGATGGCATGCAATGGTTTGAATTCGCTTTCCGGGTCCCACCAGCGCGAGGCCAGTGCACTGAATTTGTCGATTTCAGCCTGGCTGACATTTTGGGTAGAAGAAGACGACGTGTTCTGTTGCATGGACGTTTCCCGAATAAAAAAAGGGTGCCCGAAGGCACCCCTTATTGTAGCGTTTATTGCTGCAAGAATTACTTGCGAACGCCTACGATCTCGATCTCTACGCGGCGGTTCTGTGCGCGGCCTTCACGAGTTTTGTTGCTGGCGATAGGCTGGGCTTCGCCCTTGCCTTCGGCGTAGATGCGGTTGGCATCAATGCCTTTGCTGACCAGGTAGTTTTTAACTGTGTTGGCGCGACGCTGCGACAGACCCATGTTGTACTGTTCAGTACCGATGGAGTCGGTGTGACCAACAGCAATAACGGTTTCCAGGTTCAGCGACTGAGCCTGAGCAGCAACCTGGTCAAGGACCTGGCGACCGGCGGGCTTGAGCGTGGCTTTGTCGAAGTCAAAGAACGTGTCAGCGTTCAGGACAACTTTCGAAGCTGTAGGAGCAACAACAGGCGTTTGCTGAGCAACAGGCACACCGTCACAGCCGGCCAGACCTGTAGCAGGTGTCCAGAAGTTGTCGCGCCAGCACAATTCGTTCGTGCCGTTCATTACGGCGCCGCCGTAAGGAGTTTGCCAGTTGTCTACAGTTTGCGCAGAAGCTGCACCGGAAGCCGAAAAGGCGGCAATAGCAAGGGCTAATGCGAATTTAGAGGGTTTATTCATGTTTCTCCTCGTTGAGCTTAATGCTGGTAAGTGACCGCAGCGAACCTCCGCCGCATTATTGAAAAACGTAACCAGTATAGCAATGCAATGGTTTTAAACAAAGAATTGCTCTGGAAATCATGCGTGTTAGGCCGAATCTTACGGTATTTTTGTGAGCTTCGTGACGCCTGATTCGCATGCGGTGTCCAGATATGAGTAATTCTACCGTAAGTTTTGCAATATTGTTGGTTTTGGGCAACGTCTTCAGGGCTAGGGTGGAAGTGCTAGAATTTCCCATTCGCCCGTAGTCGGCCACTTCACGATCATACCTTTCAAGAATATAGAACCCTATGGATTCCTTCGCCAAGGAGACTCTTCCCATATCGCTGGAAGAGGAGATGCGCCGCAGTTATCTTGACTACGCCATGAGCGTTATTGTGGGTCGGGCGCTGCCCGATGTCCGCGATGGTCTGAAACCGGTGCATCGGCGTGTGCTGTTTGCCATGCACGAACTGAATAACGACTGGAATCGTGCCTACAAGAAGTCGGCGCGTATTGTGGGTGACGTTATCGGTAAGTATCACCCGCACGGCGATTGGGCGGTGTACTACACCATTGTCCGTATGGCGCAAGATTTCTCGCTGCGTTATACGCTGGTCGACGGTCAGGGCAACTTTGGCTCGGTCGATGGCGACAGCGCGGCGGCTATGCGTTATACCGAAATCCGTTTGTCGAAAATCGCACACGAATTGTTGGCTGATATCGACCAGGAAACGGTCGACTTCGGGCCCAACTACGACGGTTCCGAACAAGAGCCTCTGCTGTTGCCGTCGCGTTTGCCGAACCTTTTGGTCAACGGCAGCTCGGGTATTGCTGTGGGGATGGCCACCAATATCCCGCCCCATAATTTGTCTGAAGTGGTGGAGGGCTGCCTATATTGTTTGCGCAACCCCGACTGCACGGTCGATGATCTTATCGAGATCATCCCCGCGCCCGATTTCCCCACTGGCGGCATTATTTACGGGTTGTCGGGTGTGCGCGAAGGCTACCGCACGGGTCGCGGTCGCGTGGTCATGCGGGCTAAAACCCACTTCGAAGACCTCGAACGCGGCAACCGGCAGGCCATTATCGTTGATGCCATTCCGTATCAGGTCAATAAAAAAACCCTGCAAGAGCGTATTGCCGAGCTGGTCAACGAAAAGAAAATCGAGGGTATCTCCGATATTCGTGACGAATCTGACAAAGACGGCATGCGTCTAGTCATCGAGCTCAAGCGTGGCGAAGTGCCTGAAGTGGTGCTGAACAACTTGTACAAGCACACGCAGTTGCAAGATACTTTTGGCATGAACTTTGTGGCGCTGGTCGATGGCCAGCCCCGCTTGTTGAACCTGAAGCAACTGGTCGAATACTTCCTGTTCCACCGTCGCGAAGTGGTCACGCGTCGCACCGTGTTCCAGCTGCGCAAGGCGCGCGAGCGCGGTCACGTGCTTGAAGGCCTGGCTGTTGCTCTGGCTAACATCGACGATTTCATCGCTATTATCAAGGCCGCGCCTACACCCCCGGTGGCGCGCCAAGAACTCATGTCCCGCTCGTGGGATTCCTCGTTGGTACGCGAAATGCTTGCGCGTGCCGATCAGGGCGAAACACCCGGCGGCCGCGCTGCTTATCGTCCCGATGGCCTGTCTGAAGTCTTTGGTCTTCAAGACGACGGCATGTATCGTTTAAGCGAAACCCAGGCGCAAGAAATTTTGAATATGCGTCTGCAGCGCCTGACCGGGCTCGAGCAAGACAAGATCGTCAACGAATACAAAGACGTGATGGATACCATCGCCGATTTGCTCGATATTCTGGCGCGCCCCGAGCGCATCACCACCATCATTTCCGACGAACTGATCGCCATCCGTAACGAATTCGGTATTGGCGCCAAAGACACCCGTTTGTCCGAAATCGAACACAACGCAACCGAGCTCGACACCGAAGACCTGATCACCCCTATGGATATGGTCGTCACGTTGTCACAGACGGGTTATATCAAGAGCCAGCCCTTGTCCGAATACCGCTCGCAAAAGCGGGGCGGGCGCGGCAAGCAGGCCACGGCCATGAAAGAAAACGACTGGGTCGACCAGCTTTTCATTGCCAACACGCACGATTACCTGTTGTGTTTCTCCGACCACGGCCGTGTTTACTGGCTCAAGGTCTGGGAAGTCCCGCAAGGCTCGCGCAATTCCCGTGGCCGTCCCATTGTCAACATGTTCCCGTTGGTCGATGGCGAAAAAATCACGGTCGTGCTTGCGGTTAAAGAGTTCAGCGACGATCACTACGTCTTCATGGCAACGTCGCGTGGTACTGTCAAAAAGACACCTTTGTCCGACTTTTCCAACCCGCGTAAGGCCGGCATTATTGCTGTCGCCCTCGACGAAGGTGACTTCCTTATTGGTGCCGACCTTACCGACGGCAAGCACGACATCATGTTGTTCTCCGATGCTGGAAAAGCCGTTCGCTTCGACGAAAACGACGTTCGCCCCATGGGTCGCACCGCACGTGGCGTGCGCGGCATGATGCTCGAAGACGGGCAGTCGGTCATTTCGCTGCTGGTTGCGGGCGATGAGTCGCAAAGCGTACTGACCGCCACCGAAAACGGCTACGGCAAACGCACCTCTATTGTCGAATACACCCGTCACGGCCGGGGCACCAAAGGCATGATCGCCATTCAAACCAGTGCCCGCAATGGCAAGGTGGTCGGCGCCGTGCTGGTCAATCCTACTGACGAAATCATGCTCATCACGTCAGCAGGCGTTCTTGTGCGCACCCGAGTGGCAGAAATTCGTGAAATGGGCCGCGCTACGCAGGGCGTTACGCTTATCAATATCGACGAAGACAGCTACTTGTCTGGCGTGCGCCGTGTTGTCGAGAGCGATGCCGACGACGAGGCTGATCTTGATGAAGACGGTGTTGAGGGTTTGGTGGCTGAAGATGCCGTTGACCCGTCTACCGACGCAGGCGAGCAGGGCAACGATGCCGGAAACGCCGAAGACGCTTCAGACAACGACGGTGGTGAGCAGGTATGACGCGGCCCTGGAACTTTTCTGCGGGTCCCTCGGTGATGCCGCTTCAGGTGTTGCAACAGGCGGCTGCCGAGATGACCGATTGGCAAGGCAGTGGCATGTCGGTCATGGAAATGAGCCATCGCGGCAAGCAGTTCATGCACATTCGCGATCAGGCCGAGGCCGATTTGCGCGCCTTGTTGGGGGTGCCCGATGACTACGCCGTGTTGTTTTTGCAGGGCGGTGCCACAGGCGAGAACGCCATATTGCCCTTAAACCTTATCGGTCGTAACGGGGCCAACAAGGCCGACTATATCGTGTCGGGCGCCTGGTCCGAAAAGTCTGCCAAAGAGGCGCGCAAGTACGGCGATGCGGCGGTTGCGGCCACCAGCGCCAGCGAAGCGGTTATCGACGGCCGTCATCAGGCGCCGTACACCTGGTTCCCCGCGGCAGACCAATGGCAAATCAGGTCCGACGCGGCTTATGTGCACTTTTGCAGCAACGAAACTATCGGCGGCGTTGAGTTCACGCAGTGGCCCGATTTGGCTGCGCTGGGCGCATCCGGTGTGCCGTTGGTCGTCGACGCCTCATCGCATATCTTGTCGCGTCCCATCGATTTTTCCAAAGCCGCTGTGGTTTACGCGGGCGCCCAGAAAAATGCGGGGCCAGCCGGCGTTACTTTGCTCATTATTCGCCGCGATCTCATCGGTCATGCATTGCCAACGTGTCCGTCGGCATTCGATTACGCTAACGTCGAGAAGAACGACTCGATGTACAACACGCCGCCCACCTATGCCATTTACATGGCTGGGCTGGTGTTTAAGTGGTTGTTGGCCCAGGGTGGCGTTGAGGCTATCGAACAAGAAAACATTCGCAAAGCGCAGGCGCTGTACCAATACATCGATGGCTCCGGTTTTTATCAAAACCGCGTCCACCCCGACGTCCGGTCGCGCATGAACGTTCCCTTCTTTTTGGTCGACGAGTCGCTTAACGCCGAGTTTTTGGCGCAGGCCGATGCCGCCGGGTTATTGCAGCTAAAAGGGCATAAAAGCGTGGGCGGCATGCGGGCTTCTATCTACAACGCGATGCCTTTCGAGGGCGTCCAGGCCCTGATTACATTTATGAAGGAATTCGAACGCCGTCATGGATAACACTTTGCAAAGCCAGCTTCAGCCTTTGCGCGAAGAAATTGACCGTATCGATCAAGACATTCTGGGCTTGTTGAACCGACGGGCTCAAACCGCTCAGGCGGTGGGGCAGGTCAAGGCGGCGTTTGATGCCGACGGCCCAGTCCTCAAGCCCGAGCGCGAGGCCAGCCTTATTCGCCACTTGCAACAGCTTAATGCCGGCCCCTTTACCGAGGCTGGCATTGAATCGGTCTGGCGAGAGATCATTTCTGTTTGCCGGGGGCTCGAAAGCACCCTGACGGTGGCTTATCTGGGTCCTCAGGGTTCGTTTTCAGAACAGGCCGCGCTGGAACAGTTTGGCCATGCCATTACCAAATTACCCTGTGCTTCCTTCGACGAAGTTTTCCGTGCTGTCGAGGCAGGGCAGGCCAATGTGGGCATGGTGCCTGTCGAGAACTCTACCGAAGGCGCGGTCAACCGCACGCTCGATCTTTTGTTGAATTCGCCGCTAAAGGTATTGGGCGAGCGCTCGCTGAGCATCCACCATTGCATCATGACGCGTTCGGGTACGCTCGACGGCGTCACGCGTGTTATGGCGCATCCGCAGGCGCTGGCTCAGTGCCAGGGCTGGCTGACGCAGCATTATCCCGCTTTGTCTCGTGACGCGGCCTCCAGTAATGCCGAGGCGGCACGCCTTGCCTCTGAAGATCCTACCGTTGCCGCTATTGCAGGTGCGGTTGCGGCCGAGGCGTGGGGGCTTAAGGTAGTGGCTGCTGGCATTCAAGACGACCCGCAAAACCGCACGCGCTTCCTGGCAGTGGGCGCACAAGATACGCTCCCTTCCGGGCAAGACAAAACCAGTCTTATCCTTGCGGTGCCCAACCGGGCCGGTGCTGTCTACGAGATGCTGGCGCCTATTGCCGAGAATGGCGTGTCTATGTCTCGTCTCGAATCCCGTCCGGCGCGTACTGGCCAATGGGAATACTATTTCTATCTTGATCTGCTTGGCCACCATACCGAGCCGGCAGTTCAGGCTACGCTGGCAGCGCTCAAGAAACGAGCCGCGTTCTTCAAGGTGCTGGGTTCCTACCCGGTACATATTTAAGGGCGCCGCTTGATGACTGACCCAGAGGTGCAGCGCACGCCCAGGGTGGGCGTGTTGGCAATTGTTGGTGTTGGCCTGATTGGGGGGTCTTTTGCGGCGGCCTTACGCCAGGCAGGCCTGGTCGACAAGGTATTGGGGGTGGGGCGCCGTCCCGGTCCCCTGGCGTTGGCCAAGCGTTTGGGGTTAATCGACGAAGTGGCTACGCTGGCACAAGCTGCAGCGCAGGCCGATCTTATATTTCTGGCTGCACCGGTGGGCGCATTTCCCGCCTTGCTGGCTGGCATGTTGCCCACGTTAAGCTCGCAGGCCGTCATTACCGATGCTGGTAGCACCAAGGTCGATGTGGTCCAAGCGGCTTATCAGTCATTGGGTGATCGGGTAGCGCAGTTTATTCCGGGTCACCCCATAGCCGGGGCCGAACGTACAGGCCCCGAGGCCGCTGACGCGCAACTGTATCGGGGGCGAAATGTCATTCTTACGCCGCTGCCCGAAAATACGCCTCAAGACCGCCATTGGTTAACCCAGCTTTGGGAGCACTGCGGTGCGCGTGTTTTGAACATGGACGCCGCCGCACACGATACTGTGCTGGCGTCTGTCAGTCATGTGCCGCATTTTCTGGCATCAGTGTTTATGGCTCAGGTTGCTGCAGCCAACGATGCCGACTTGCGTTTAAGTTTGGCGGGCACTGGTTTTCGTGATTTCACGCGCATTGCAGCGGGCTCGCCCGAAATGTGGCGCGATATTTTCCTTGCCAATCGGCAGGCCGTATTAGCCGAAGTTGCCCAGGTGCGCGATGTGCTGGCTCAGGCCGAGCAGGCGTTGGCTGATGGCGATGGCGTGAAACTTTTTGATTTGCTCGAGCGTGCTGCATTAGCGCGTCGTTTTTGGGGTAGCAGGAGCGGTTTGTCATGACGGCCAGTCCCGATTTGTTGTTGTCGCCGGTCAATCACGCCTCTGGCGATATGGTTTTGCCCGGGTCCAAAAGTATTTCGAACCGCGTGTTGCTGCTTGCTGCTTTGGCACGTGGCACCACGCTCATTCGCGGTGTGCTCGACTCAGATGACACCCGGGTCATGCTTGCCGGCTTGATGAAGCTGGGTGTGTCGCTTGATCGGGTGGCAACGACAGAGGTCGAAATTACAGGCGGGCTACCCTTCGAACGTGACGATATCGATATTTTTCTAGGCAATGCCGGTACGGCTTTCCGCCCCTTAACTGCTGCGCTGGCCCTGATGGGCGGGCAGTATCGCCTTTCGGGCGTAGCCCGCATGCATGAGCGCCCCATTGGCGACCTGGTCGAGGCGTTACGACAGTTGGGTGCCTCCATTGACTACATGGGGAACCCGGGCTATCCGCCATTGGCGATATCCAGTGCAAAGATCAATGCCGCGCAGCCTGTGCGAATCAAAGGCAATGTGTCCAGCCAGTTTCTAACCGCCTTGCTGTTGGCGGCCCCTATTTATACGGGGCAGGCCGGGTTGCCAGTTGTCATTGAAGTCGAGGGCGAGCTTATCTCCAAGCCCTATATCCTGATTACGCTCAATCTGATGGCGCGGTTTGGTGTTGTTGTAGAACGCGATGGTTGGCAACGGTTCACGATTCCGGCGGGTGCGGCCTATATCGCGCCTGGCCTCATCGACGTTGAAGGCGATGCGTCTTCTGCGTCCTATTTTCTGGCCATGGGTGCCATAGGCGCCGGCCCGGTTCGGGTGCATGGCGTGGGTGTCAACAGCATTCAGGGCGACGTCGCTTTTGCCGATACGCTTGAGGCGATGGGGGCGACAATCGTTCGCCATGACAATTTCATTGAGGCCCGTGGCATCGACGTTGCCAGCGGCCAAAAATTGCGCGCCTTCGATTTTGATTTCAACCTGATCCCCGATGCGGCCATGACGGCGGCGGCTCTGGCGCTGTTTGCCGACGGCGCTTGTACGTTACGCAATATTGGCAGCTGGCGCGTTAAAGAAACCGACCGTATCCATGCCATGCATACCGAGCTTGAAAAACTTGGGGCCAGCGTTGAGTCAGGGCCCGACTGGTTGCGCATAACACCACCGGCATCGTTTGGTGACTGGCATTCGGCCAGCATTGCGACCTACGACGACCACCGCATGGCCATGTGCTTCTCGTTGGCCTCGTTTGGTCCGGTGCCGGTCACCATTCAAGACCCTGACTGTGTTAGCAAAACCTTTCCAGATTACTTCAAAGTGTTCAGTCAATTGGTGAATAAATGAGTGAAGCGTGTGCGGTTCCAGTCATCGCTATCGACGGGCCGACGGCGTCGGGTAAAGGTACCGTCGCCCAGCGTGTGGCCAATGCGTTGGGTTGGACGGTGCTCGACAGTGGCGCGCTGTATCGTTTGACTGCTTTGGCGTGCATTGGTCAGGGCGTTGCGCCCGACGACGAGCACGGTGCGGCAAAAATTGCCGCAGGACTCGATGTGCGTTTTGTCGACGGCTGCATATTTATGGCGGGTCAGGATGTTACCGAGGCTATCCGTGCCGAGAGCGTTGGGCTGTTTGCCTCGCAAATTGCTGCCTTGGGGGGGGTGCGTGAGGCGCTTTTGGGGCGCCAGCGCGCTTTTCGTCAGCTGCCGGGGCTGGTCGCCGATGGTCGCGATATGGGTACGGTAGTGTTCCCCGATGCACCATTAAAAGTTTTTTTGGTGGCTGATGTGCACGCAAGGGCACAAAGACGGTGTAAGCAGTTGATCGAAAAGGGGTTTCCTGCTAACCTAGCAGACTTAACACGGGATCTTGAAGCACGCGATGCCCGAGACCAGTCAAGGGCAAATGCGCCGCTTGCGGCCGCGCCCGATGCGGTTACCCTCGATTCATCGCATTTAAGCATCGAAGAAACCGTTAATGCAGTACTCGACCTTTGGTCGAATAGAGGTGCTTCCGGCACGTATACCGGGTAGTTTTCTGGTAGGTTCCGGGGGTATTTTTTGTCAACTCCGCTGGGGTAAATGGTTTGCCCCGGTGTGTATTTACCGGCCATTTTGGCCTATGGATTTAATTTAATGTCCTCAACGCTAACCCCTGCTGCCGCTCTTGGCGGTGAAAGCTTTGCCGATCTGTTTGCTGAAAGTGTAAAAAGCCAAGACATGAAGTCTGGCGAAGTTATTTCGGCAGAAGTCGTTCGTATCGACCACAACTTTGTCGTTGTCAACGCCGGTCTTAAATCCGAAGCGCTGATCCCCCTTGAAGAGTTCCTGAACGATCAGGGCGAGCTCGAAGTTACAGCAGGCGATTTCGTCTCCGTGGCCATCGACTCCCTCGAAAACGGGTATGGCGACACAATTCTGTCGCGTGATCGCGCCAAGCGTCTTTCGGCATGGCTCTCTCTCGAGCAAGCGCTCGAGTCCGGCGAGCTGGTTAACGGTACGATTACAGGCAAGGTCAAAGGTGGTCTTACAGTCATGACCAACGGTATCCGTGCCTTCTTGCCCGGTTCTTTGGTCGACCTGCGTCCGGTCAAAGACACCACGCCCTACGAGGGCAAGACCATGGAATTCAAGGTCATCAAGCTCGATCGCAAGCGCAACAACGTTGTGCTGTCGCGTCGTGCCGTCCTCGAAGCCAGCATGGGTGAAGAGCGTCAGAAACTGCTCGAAACACTCAGCGAAGGTGCAATTGTCAAGGGTGTTGTCAAGAACATCACCGACTACGGCGCATTCGTCGACCTGGGCGGCATCGATGGTTTGTTGCACATCACCGACATGGCATGGCGCCGTGTCCGTCACCCCTCCGAAGTTCTGACCGTTGGTCAGGAAGTCGAAGCCAAAGTGCTCAAGTTCGATCAAGAAAAGAGCCGTGTTTCGCTGGGCGTCAAACAACTGGGCGAAGATCCTTGGATCGGTCTGGCACGTCGCTACCCGCAAAACACCCGCTTGTTCGGCAAAGTCACTAACCTGACCGACTACGGCGCATTCGTTGAAGTCGAAGCCGGTATCGAAGGTCTGGTGCACGTCTCCGAAATGGACTGGACCAACAAAAACGTCGATCCTCGCAAAGTGGTTACGCTGGGCGATGAGGTCGAAGTCATGGTTCTGGAAATCGACGAAGACCGTCGCCGTATTTCGCTGGGCATGAAGCAGTGCCGCGCCAACCCATGGGAAGAGTTCTCCATGAACTTCAAGCGTGGTGACAAGGTCAGCGGTGCGATCAAGTCCATCACCGACTTTGGCGTGTTTGTTGGTTTGCCTGGCGGTATCGACGGTCTGGTGCACTTGTCCGATCTGTCTTGGTCCGAAACTGGCGAAGAAGCCGTACGCAACTTCAAAAAGGGCGACGAAATCGAAGCTGTTGTTCTGGGCATCGATACCGACAAAGAGCGCATCTCGTTGGGCATCAAGCAACTTGAAGGCGACCCCTTCAACAACTTCGTTGCTACCTACGACAAAGGTGCGGTTGTTCCTGGTACCGTTAAGTCGGTTGAAGCCAAGGGTGCCGTCGTTACGCTGTCGCTCGACGTCGAAGGTTACCTGCGTGCTTCCGAAATCTCGGCAGGCCGTGTCGAAGACGCTACTACAGCTTTGAATGCTGGTGACAACGTCGAAGCCATGATCATCAACATCGATCGCAAAGCGCGCTCGATCCAGTTGTCGATCAAGGCCCGTGACAACGCTGAAACTGCCGACACGCTCCAGCGCATGTCTGAAGCCAGCGCTTCGTCGGGTACAACCAACCTGGGCGCTCTGCTCAAGGCCAAGCTCGACCAAGCACGCGACGACGGTTAATTGGTGTGACTAAGTCAGAGCTGATCGCCATTCTGGCGAGTCGGTACCCGCAGCTCGCGCTGCGGGACACCGATCTCGCCGTCAAAACGGTGCTCGATGCCATGGCCCAGGCTTTGTCCAATGGCCAGCGCATCGAAATCCGTGGCTTTGGCAGTTTTTCGTTATCGACCCGTTCACCGCGCGTGGGGCGTAACCCCAAGTCTGGCGAGAAAGTGATGGTGCCTGGAAAACAGGTCCCTCACTTCAAAGCCGGCAAAGAATTGCGCGAGCGTGTCGACGCGGCATTCGAGCAAGAAGGCCGTAAAAATGACGAATCTGCCGAGTTCACTTTAGACCATCAATTCGATCGCATCATGCACGGCTAACGCCGCGCTTGTTTCGCATCAAACAAAACCCCTGGCCAAAAAGCCGGGGGTTTTGTTTTTTCGGGGTCATTATTCCCATTACAATTGGGCATTCCTGATTTTTGGAGGTCAGTCATGCGATACCTCGTGTGGGCGTTACGCTTGGTTGTGTTTATTGTCGTACTGTTGTTTGCACTTAAAAACACAGGTCCGGTCGATGTTAATTTTTATGCCGATCATGTCGTGGCCGGCGTGCCGCTTATTGTGGTCATGTTGGTTGCATTTGTGGTGGGCGTGCTTTTTGCGCTGTTGGCCATTGTGCCGGCCATGTTGCGTCGTCGTCGCGAAATCAAGCGTCTCGAACGCGAGGTGTCTCGTCTTCAGGCCTCTGCTACTCCAGAAGTGGCGCATGCGCCTATCTCTCCCGACGCTGTTGCGCCGTTGTCTCCCCTTTAAATCCGGGCCCAAAGCCTGTTGTTCCCGAGGCCTGATTCATGGACTTTGAACCGTGGTGGCTGATTTCGCTGCCGGTACTTTTTGGTTTGGGGTGGGTCGCCGCGCGCGTCGACATCCGCCAGATGTTGTCCGAAACCCGAAGCTTGCCTGACTCTTATTTCAAGGGTCTGAACTTCATTCTCAATGAAGAGCCCGATCGGGCTATTGATGCCTTCGTCGAAGTCGCCAAGCTCGACCCCGAAACGACCGAGCTGCACTTTGCCTTGGGTAGCCTGTTTCGACGGCGAGGCGAAATGGAACGCGCTATTCGCGTGCATCAAAGCCTGCTTGCGCGGGCCGACCTGCCGCAGGCCGAGCGCGAACATGCCCAGCACGAGCTGGCACAAGACTTCTTGAAGGCCGGTATGCTCGATCGCGCCGAGCAGGCGTTTTTGCAAGTGCATAATACGGCGCGCTATTCGGTGGCGGCGGTCCGTGCACTTATCCGTATCTACGAATCGGAGCACGACTGGCCCAAAGCCATCGAGGCTGTTAAAAAACTCAGGGCGCTGGTCGACGAGCCTGTACCTCAGTTGGTGCATTATCAGTGCGAACAGGCCCAAACGGCGTTGTCGTCCAAGCCACCGGCAATCGACGTTGCCATCGCAGCGCTCGATGCCGCCGACAACGCGGCGAACGCCTTGGCGGCAAAGCATGTCAGCCAAGCGTCGCAGGCACGTATTGCCATGTTGCGCGCCGCCGTAGCGCGTGCATCGGGGCAGCCCGCGCAAGAGCGTGCCTGGCTCGAATCCGTTTTGGCACAGGCGCCTGAATACGCCGGTCTGGTGGCGAACGATTTGCTCAACGTGTGTCGGGTGACGAATCAGGCTGGTCAGGCGTTGGCATTGCTCAAGGCACATTACATGCGCCACCCTACGCTCGACATGTTTAATGTGGTGTTTCGCGAGTTGCGCGTTCAAGAAGGGTACGTGCCTGCTTGGGCGTTTGCCCGCGAAGCGCTTCGCGCACACCCTTCGTTGTTGGGGCTAGACCGGCTACTCGAGGCCGAACTCGCTAGCGACGATACCCCCAAAACGGGTACCGCCATTGCGCCCGATGCCGACCTGAGCCTGTTGCGCAGCTTGATTCACAAACATACCCAACGTCTCGATCGTTATGCCTGCAGCCATTGCGGGTTCGAGGCGCGTCATTATTATTGGCAATGTCCGGGGTGTAATGCTTGGGAGACCTACCCGCCCCGACGTCTGGAAGAAATTCGATGACTACATTTCCCATGGCCGATGTTCAGCGCGCACGGGTGCTGGTTGTTGGCGACATCATGCTCGATCGCTATTGGTTTGGCGAAGTCGAGCGCATTTCGCCCGAAGCCCCGGTGCCCGTGGTGCGCGTCGCCCGCCGTGAAGACCGGTTGGGTGGTGCGGCAAACGTCGCCCGGAATATTGCTGCGCTCGGTGCCCAGGCGACGTTGCTGGGCGTGGTGGGCGACGACGAGGCCGGGCTAAAGGTCGAAGCACTTTCGGCTGAAGACCGGATTGCGGCCCGGTTAGTGGTCGACCCTTTGCTGCACACCACGCTTAAAATGCGTGTGCTAGGCCGTCAGCAGCAATTATTGCGTATCGACTTCGAAGAGCAGCCTTCGGCCAACAGTCTGACCCAAATCCATGCCCTGTTTGCGGCACAACTGGCGCATCACGATGTTGTCGTGTTGTCAGATTATGCCAAAGGGGTGCTAGCGCAAGTCGAGTTGTTGATTCAGGCGGCCCGTGCAAAAGGCATACCTGTATTCGTCGACCCCAAAGGGCATGCTTACCAGCGCTATCAAGGGGCGACCATCATCACGCCTAACCGTGCCGAAATGCAAGATGCCGTCGGGCGCTGGTCGTCGGAGCACGAACTTGAGACTCGGGCACAGAAGTTGCGCCAGGATCTCGCCCTAGAGGCGTTGCTGGTCACGCGCTCCGAACAAGGGATGACCTTGTTTCAGGATGGTCATCGCTTTCACGTTGAGGCCATGGCGCACGAGGTGTTTGATGTTTCCGGGGCCGGCGATACTGTACTGGCGACGCTGGCGGTGATGCGGGCGGCCGGGTTGGCATGGGACGACGCCGTGCGCTGGGCAAATCGGGCTGGCGGCGTGGCCGTCGGCAAACTAGGGACATCGGTAGTTACCGCAGGAGAACTCGAATGATTATTGTCACAGGCGGCGCCGGCTTTATCGGCAGCAATATTGTCAAAGGCCTTAACGCGCGCGGCATTACCAATATTTTGGTGGTCGATGACCTGACCGAAGGCGATAAATTCCGTAATTTGGTCGACCTTGATATTGCCGACTATTTGCACAAAGACGATTTCCGGCAGCAGTTGCAGGCCGGGCGTCTTGCCGGCGTCGAGGCCGTTTTCCATCAGGGCGCGTGTTCAGATACCACCGAGCGCAACGGCCACTACATGATGGACAACAACTATAAGGTCACGCTTGAGCTTTTTGGCTGGTGCCAGCAGCACAAGGTGCCTTTTATCTATGCGTCGTCGGCGGCAGTGTACGGTGCCGGGCCGGTGTACACCGAGAACCCGTTGTACGAGTCGCCGCTTAACGTTTACGGTTATTCAAAGTTCTTGTTCGATCAAGTATTGCGGCGCCACCTCGAGCGCCTTAAGGCGCCTGTGGTTGGGTTGCGCTACTTTAACGTGTATGGCCCGCAAGAGCAGCACAAAGGGCGCATGGCGTCGGTGGCCTTTCACAATATGAACCAGTTCCGTACCGAGGGCCATGTAAGGCTGTTCGGCGGCTGGGATGGCTATCCTGATGGCGGTCAACAGCGCGACTTTATCTTTATTGACGATGTCGTTTCTGTCAATTTGCACTTTCTCGATCATCCCGAAGTGTCTGGCATTTTCAATTGTGGTACCGGGCGGGCGCAGCCGTTCAACGATGTTGCTGCAGCGGTGGTCAATACCATGCGTACCGAAAGAGGGGAGGCCGAGCTTTCGTTGCGCGACCTGGTTGACCAGCAATACATCCATTACATCCCTTTCCCCGAAGACCTTAAAGGGCGATATCAAAGCCACACCCAGGCCGATTTATCGCAATTGCGTGCGGCGGGTTACGACAAGCCGTTCACCGATGTACAAACTGGTGTGTCGGCTTATGTTCGTTCGATGCTCAAGAATGGCCGCCTGTAGTAAAAGCCGCTAGTCGGCAGGCGGGTTGCCGTGCGTTCAAGACACCTGAGTAAAAGGCAATGGCGTAGTTTTACGCACTGATATTTTCGTTCAGTACGTCTGCCCGTTTTTTCGCATAGGCCCCACGATAGACACTGAAGTTTCGCTTCAGTGTCTATTTTTTATTGGGGGTGTCATGAATCCGTTTATAGAATCTACCGTTGCGGTGCCGGTTGCAGCCGATCAGTGCGGGACCTGGTCTGAACCAGAGGCCGGGTCGCCGATGCTGTCTGGTACGACGCTAAGAAAGGCTGTCATGCAGGCTGGGGTGTGCCTGGTGTTGCTGGGCTCGGCCTTTGCCAATACGGTTTATGCCGTCGATGTGAACGCGGCCGATGTTGCACAGCTCGAAGGCATCAAGGGGATAGGCCCTAAAACAGCGCGTACGATCATTGAAGAGCGAACCCGTGGTGGTCGTTATGAATCGTTCGAGGATCTGTCAGATCGTGTGAAAGGCATCGGTCCAGCCAAAGTGGCGTCGCTAAGGTCGGCCGGCCTGACGGTGCAGGGCGGCCTGAATGCCTCTGAAGTTGCAGACCGCGAGAAAAGCACGGTGAACACCGTGGCCCCGAAACCGGGACATAAAATCCGTTAATAGCCTTTTGGCGGGGTTCGGGCGCCGGTGTATGATTTCGGCTATGAAAACATACATGACCATCGAAGACACCATCGGTCGCACCCCCCTGGTTCGTCTGCAGCGTATTCCGGGTGCATTGGGCGACAGCCGCGGTAATGTCATTCTGGCAAAACTCGAGGGTAATAACCCGGCGGGCTCGGTCAAAGACCGTGCCGCCAGTTCAATGATCCGTCGTGCCGAAGAGCGCGGTGAAATTCAGCCGGGCGACACGCTGATTGAAGCGACCAGTGGCAACACCGGCATTGCGCTGGCCATGACGGCCGCTATTCGCGGGTACAAGATGATTCTCATCATGCCCGACAACCTTTCGCTCGAACGCCGTGCCTCTATGACGGCATATGGGGCGCAGCTTATTCTGACCAAGGCCAGCGAAGGTGGTATGGAATATGCCCGCGACCTTGCCATGCAGATGCAGGCAGAAGGCAAGGGCAAAGTGCTCGATCAATTTGCCAACCCCGACAACTTCCGTGCGCACATCGAATCCACAGGCCCCGAGCTCTGGGAGCAAACAGGCGGCGAAATCACGCATTTTGTCAGCGCAATGGGGACGACGGGCACCATTATGGGGGTGGGAACTTATTTGCGTAGCCAGAACCCAGCCATCCAGGTGGTGGGTGCACAGCCTGCGCCTGGGTCGCAAATTCCGGGTATTCGCAAATGGCCCGAAGCGTATCAACCCAAAATATACGACCCTGCTAAGGTCGATGCCTTCGAGCTGATCGAACAAGCCGAAGCTGAAGCCATGGCAAGGCGCATGGCCGCCGAAGAGGGGATTTTTGGTGGTATTTCTTCAGCGGGTGCGCTGGTGGCCGCTTTGCGGGTGGCCGCCCGTGTCGAAAACGCCACCATTGTGTTCATTGTGTGCGACCGGGGCGACCGCTATTTATCAACGGGCGTATTCAACCCAGCGCCTTAGCGTTAGCCCCATGTCTTTGCGTTAGCACCCGCGCTTGTTTTTGTTTACTGCGCGGGTGTGCCGTCGGGGGCGCCATAGCCCATTCTGTCGGCCAGCTCTTGCGCAAGCTCGGCCACCGAGGTGGCGTAAAAATAACTGCGGTTGTATTCGGTCAGTGCGAAAAAGTTGGGCGTGGCTACGCGGTATTCTGCCATGCCGCGAGGTTCGTCGAGCAGGTCGATCACGCCTACCGGGTATTGGGTCCAGGCCATGGTTGTGCGAGGGCTTCGGGCAACGTAGGCGCCAGCTTGTTCAAGTTGCTGCCAGCGCAACGTGGGTTTAAGCCCGCCGTCAACCCACTGAGCCGCGTTTTGCGGTAGTTGCACGGGCGCAAACACGGGTAAACCGGGCTCCCAGCCATGCAGACGCAAAAATTTTCCTACTGATGCCAACGCGTCGGGAATGCTGTCGTGCAGGTCGATGCGTCGATCGTTGTCGCCGTCGGCGGCAAACCGGCGCAAACTGCCTGGCATAAACTGCGGCAACCCAATGGCGCCGGCAAAAGAGCCTGTTGCTGTGGTGGCATTCAATTCACCACGGTAATCGAGCTCGATCAGATCAGCCAGTTGGTCGCGAAACAGTTGGCTGCGCTCGGGACGATTGACGTCGGGGTGGCGAAACCCCAGTGTTGCCAGCGCGTCGAGCACCGAAAAATTTCCGGTATAGCGCCCGTATAGGGTTTCGACACCAATAATTGAAACGAGGATCGATGGCGGTACGCCGTACTGCGCTGCAGCTCGGTCGACTTCTGCTTTGTGACTTTGCCAGAACGTTACGCCTTGTTTGATGCGGACGGGTTCGACATAGCGTTGCCTGTACGTTACCCAACTGCGCTTGATGCGTTTGCCCGAAGGTGTCATGAGGCGCACAACCTGCGGGTCGACGCGCGCCAGAAGCAATAGTTTCTCGACGTGTTCTTGGGGGACGTTCCGCGTGGCAGCGACTTCGCGCGCATACGCTTGAATATCCGGCTGCAACTGGCCTTCGGGCGTGATGAAGGGGCCCGAACCAGGCACCGACTGACCGGCTTTAATGGATGGCGCCAGTGACGCCCTAAGTTGTACAGCGTACGGCGCGGTGGCTAAGGTTTCCTGACGTGATGTGGTTGCGTCGGCCTGGGCGGTATTGATAGCGGGGGGTACAGAAGCGCAGCCGGTAAAAAATGCGAAAATGGGGGCGGCTTGCAAAAGTCTTGCGGCTTTGAACATAATCATCCTTATGCAGACCCTATATATTACTCATCCTGCTTGCCACCTGCACGAAATGGGAGACTGGCATCCAGAGTGTCCGCAACGTCTGGACGCTATCAACGATCAGTTGCTGTCCAGCGGTATAGATGGTCTGCTTTTGCACGAACATGCTATCGATGCCACCGATGCCGACATTTTGCGTGTGCACGCCACTGATTACTGGTCGTTTTTAAAGCGAAGCGTACCCGATACCGGGTATTTCGAGATTGACCCGGATACACTCCTGAATCCGCATACGCTTGATGCGGCGCGCAAGGCTGCAGGGGCGGGCATTCTAGCCGTCGACAGCATCATGGCGGGTCATGCTCAGAACGCGTTTTGTGCCGTCCGTCCGCCGGGGCATCATGCGCGCCCAGGCCTGGCGATGGGGTTTTGTTTTGTCAATAATATTGCGGTAGCTGCAGCGTATGCGCTCGAAAAATATGATTTTGAACGTATTGCAATTATCGATTTCGATGTGCATCATGGCAACGGAACCGCAGAAATGTTCGCTGGTGACGATCGGGTTTTGATGTGTGGTTTTTTCCAGGAATCAATTTTTCCTAACGTACACACTCAAAATCAGCCCAAAAATATGTTAAATATACCGGTCGAGGCTTATGCGTCTGGCGAGCAGGTCAGGAAACTGATCGAAGATCGCTGGATGGCTGATTTGTTCGCATTCGAGCCGCAGTTTGTATTTATTTCGGCGGGTTTCGATGCCCACCGAGAAGATGAGTTGGCTCAGTTGGGGCTGGTCGAAGCAGACTATGCTTGGATCACCCAGCAAATTGTGTCGGTTGCTGAGCATTCCGCGCAGGGCCGTATTGTCAGCTTCCTAGAGGGGGGCTACAGTCTGTCGGCTTTGGGCCGAAGTGTAGTCGCCCACTTGAAGGTTTTGGCAAAGTTGTAGAATAGTTCGGTTTTTATTATTTTTTAGTAGTGCTGCGGTGTCACTGTGCCAAATAGCGCATAGCAACAGGGCGGTCTATGTTCAATTCCCCGGAGGAAGCTCGATGAAGGTGTTAGTACCTGTCAAGCGTGTGGTTGATTACAACGTCAAAGTACGCGTCAAGTCTGATCAAACCGGCGTTGATATTGCCAACGTCAAGATGTCGATGAACCCTTTCGACGAAATCGCCGTCGAAGAGGCCACACGGCTTAAAGAAAGCGGTGCAGCGACAGAAGTTGTGGCCGTTTCTTGCGGCGTTCAGCAGGCACAAGAAACCTTGCGTACCGCAATGGCGATTGGCGCTGACCGTTCCGTGTTGGTGCAAACCGACGCCGAACTGCAGCCACTGGCTGTGGCAAAACTGCTCAAGGCCTTGGTCGATAAAGAGCAGCCGCAACTGGTGATTTTGGGTAAACAGGCTATCGACGACGACGCCAACCAAACCGGTCAAATGCTGGCCGCGCTGCTCGACTGGCCTCAGGCCACGTTTGCCAGCAAGGTTGAGATCGCAGGCGACAAAGTCAAGGTAACGCGCGAAATCGACGGCGGTCTCGAAACCATCGAGCTGAAACTGCCAGCCATCGTGACGACCGATCTGCGTCTGAACGAGCCACGCTATGTAACACTCCCCAACATCATGAAGGCTAAGAAAAAGCCGCTGGACACCGTCACGCCCGAAGAACTGGGTGTCGACGTTGCGCCGCGTCTGAAGACACTGAAAGTCACCGAACCGCCCGTGCGTTCCGCTGGTGTGATGGTGGCTGATGTGGCTGCGTTGGTCGATAAACTCAAGAATGAAGCGAAGGTGGTTTGATCATGTCTGTACTTGTTATTGCTGAACACGATAATGCCCAACTCAAGGGCGCAACGCTTAACGTGATTGCTGCGGCCCAGAAAATCGGCGGTGACGTCCATGTGCTGGTTGCTGGCGCGGGCGTTCAGGCCGTTGCCGAGCAGGCTGCCAAAGCGGCTGGCGTAAGCAAGGTCATTGCCGCCGACGGCGCCTCGTTATCCGAGGCGCTTGCCGAGAACGTGGCCGCACAAGTGCTGGCATTGGCTTCGTCCTACTCGCACATCTTGTTCCCCGCAACGGCCAATGGTAAAAACGTTGCGCCTCGCGTTGCGGCCAAACTCGATGTCGCACAAATCTCCGACATCATCTCTGTCGAATCTGCCGACACCTTCACGCGCCCAATCTACGCCGGCAACGCCATCGCTACAGTGCAGTCGCAAGATGCCGTCAAAGTCATCACGGTGCGCACGACGGCTTTCGATCCTGTGGCTGCCGAAGGTGGTCAGGCTGCCGTCGAATCGGCTGCTGCTGTAGCCGATTCCGGGCTGTCGTCGTTTGTAGGTCGCGAACTGGCCAAGAGCGATCGTCCTGAGCTGGCCGGTGCAGCCGCTGTGGTGTCAGGTGGTCGTGGTATGGGCAGCGCCGAGAACTTCAAGATTCTCGAACCCTTAGCCGACAAACTGGGTGCCGCATTGGGTGCATCCCGCGCTGCGGTCGACGCAGGCTATGCGCCTAACGACTGGCAGGTGGGTCAAACCGGTAAAATCGTCGCGCCTCAGTTGTATGTGGCCGTCGGTATTTCCGGGGCTATCCAGCATCTGGCCGGCATGAAAGACTCCAAGGTCATCGTGGCTATCAACAAAGATGCCGAAGCACCGATTTTCGGTGTGGCCGATTACGGCCTGGTGGCTGACCTGTTCCAGGCGGTCCCCGAACTAGCCAACGCGCTGTAAATTGTTTTGCCCGGCAGCAGGCAGGCTTGTCCTGCGGCTGCCAAGCCTTGAGCCCCGTCTGGCACGTATGCCCGGCGGGGTTTTTTCTTGCGTGTTTGGTGTAAATGCGACAGAGGCTTGTGGGTATCCCCCAATGTTCAGCCACCCGTTACGGCACAGGGTTGTAAAACTGCTTGCGCACTAAGCTGTTTTTTTGTACAGTAAATTTAGCTGTACAAAAAAACAGTATTCGGTGCATGCAAATAGGCTTTGCATCATGTGTCCATATCAGGGGGTCAGCATGAACAACGTATCAAAAACGTCCGTGTCTCGGTTTAGTCAGGGTAGTACGGCGCGGTTTAAACGCGGTGCCGGGCTTAGCCGTGGGGCCATATTGGCCGACATTTTTCTGGTGGCTCTTTGGGGCGCAACAATTCCGGGTTTAATGTGGTTGGGCGCGGCCGGCGGCTTCTAGGTGTGGCTTTGCAAGCTGCTGTTTATTTTGCAAATTTTCACCTAAGGCTATATAATCGTGGACTTTGCAACTTGCATCCTCTGGCGGCGTTAGCAGCACCTTGGGTAAGTTGGCCGGCAGCCCCTGTTTTACAGGTTAAGGCTGGTCTTTTTCCCGTACCAAACAACAATGCGCCTTTCATGATGTTTATCGGAGCCTACCGTGGATCTCATCCAACAAATTGAACAAGAAGAAATCGCCCGCCTGACAAACGGCGAAGCCAAACCCGTATTTGCCCCTGGCGATACCGTTGTCGTCAACGTTAACGTTGTCGAAGGTAACCGCAAGCGCGTACAGGCTTACGAAGGCGTTGTTATCGCCCGTCGTAACCGTGGCCTTAACTCTTCTTTCATCGTACGTAAAATCTCGTCCGGCGAAGCCGTCGAGCGTACGTTCCAGCTGTATTCGCCTCAAATCGCTTCTATCGAAGTCAAGCGTCGTGGCGATGTCCGTCGTGCTAAACTGTACTATCTGCGTAGCCGTTCGGGTAAGTCTGCTCGCATCAAAGAAAAGCTGGTTCGCAAAGCCGACAAAGCTGCTTCTTAAGCAGGCAAGTCAGTTTTGGCGTAAAGCCAGTCAAGCAAAGGCACCCGAGCGGTGCCTTTGTTTTTTGTCATGTCAGAAAATCCTCCGCCATTGCCGGCGCGCAAGCGCAAAATCATTACGCCGGGGTTTGATCCTCAAATCCAGCCGGTGTTGCCCCCGCTTTCGGCGCTCGGTTCCTTACCCGAGCAGGCACTCCATCCCGATTTCATCAAGGCTGCTTTTTCACAGTCCGTTCCGTGGGAAGTCGAGCCGGTGTTTTCCGATGCTTTTCGTATCGATGCCGATGTGCTTAGCCAGGTGGTGCAAGCGGCGGTGCTGATGCCACTGGTAGAAAGAGACGGCAGCCTGAATGTAATATTTACACGTCGGGCAGCTCATTTGTACGATCACGCAGGGCAAATCAGTTTTCCAGGCGGGCGTATCGAAACTACCGATGCCAATGCGCTGGCGGCTGCCCTGCGCGAGACCCATGAAGAAATCGGCGTCGAACCGCATTTTGTTCAAACCATAGGCACGCACCCGTGTTTTTTGACGGCGACTGGGTTTTCGATGGAGCCGGTCATTGGTTTGGTGCAACCGGGCTTTGTATTCAAACCTGACGCCACCGAAGTGGCTGAAGTCTTCGAAGTGCCATTGGCCTTTCTGATGGACCCAGCCAATCATCGCCTGCATCGGGCCGAATTGCCCGGTGGTGGCCAGCGTTTATATTATTCAATGCCCTGGGGGCAATATTTTATTTGGGGCGCAACCGCCGCATTGGTGCGTAACCTGTACCATCATTTGGCTGCGGCGCATAAACTGCTTGCGGGTCGTTAGGCGTCTGGCGCAGCCAGTAGGCTAATACCGTTGCTGTGCCTCGTTTTCGGCCAAAATGCGTTCGTAAAGCGCATGGCGTTCGGGTTTGATGTTGCCGGCGGCTTTAGCCGCCAAAATAGCGCAACCCGGCTCGTGGCGATGCGTGCAGTTATAAAAACGACAGTCCCCCAGAAAAGGCTCAAATTCGGCAAACCCGCCTTCGATGGCCGTGGGGTCAAGATGAAACAAACCAAAATTCTGAAAGCCGGGCGAGTCGATCAGGTCGCCGCCTTGCGGTAGATGGTAAAGCCGGGTGGCCGTAGTAGTGTGCTTACCAGCGTCAAGCGCTACCGAGTGTGCTTGCGTGTGGGCCGCCGCATGGGGTACCAGGGCATTGAGCAGGGTAGATTTACCCATGCCGCTTTGCCCCAGCAACAGCGCGGTTTTGCCGCCAATATGGTCTAGCAATTTTGTTTTGGTCTGTTCAGCGTCAAGGGCGCTGAGCTCGATGATGGGGACACCTGCATCGCGAAACGGTGCCAGGCGCGCACGCGCCTCGGCCAGGCTTTCGGTTAAGTCGGCCTTGTTCAGAACGATGACTGTGTCAATATCGGCTGCCCGCGCCGCTACCAAGGCTCGCCCGATCAAGTCATCGGAAAAGGCCGGTGTTGTGGCGACGACCAGCAATAGCAAGTCGACATTGGCGGCGAATTGCTTGGTGCGCATTTCGTCGGACCGATACAGCAAATTCTTGCGATCCAGCCGCTTTTCGATCACACCTTCTTCGTTACCCTGAAAGCGCACGAGTACATAGTCGCCCACGGCGGCATCGGCCTTTTTCCCGCGGGGGAAACATTTGTGGACCTGGCCGTCGGGCAGTTCGACGCCGAAGTGGCGGCCATGTACGGCGACGACGCGCCCCTGGACAATGGGTTCAGTGGGCATGCTTTAGCTTTTTGATACGCAGGGCGGCGGGTGGGTGACTGTCGTAGAACGCGGAGTGGACCGGGTCGGGTGTAAGCGTAGCGGCGTTGTCGTCGTAAAGCTTGACCAAGGCCGAAATAAGGGCCTGCGCTGAAGATTGCTGCGCGGCGAATTGGTCGGCCTGAAACTCGTCTCGACGCGACATCAGGCTGACCAGTGGGGTGATCCAGAAGGTGAAGACTGGCATGACCAGGAAGAACAGAATCAGTGCCAGCGCATCGTTGGGGCGACCCAGCTGAGGGATAACGCCCAGATCGGTATAGAACCAGACTTGTTGCGACAACCAGCCCAGTACTTGAAAAAACACCAGAGCCAGGAAAAAACTGACAAACAGGCGCTTTGCAATATGCCGGTACTTGAAATGACCCAGTTCGTGTGCCAGCACGGCTTCGACCTCGTCACCGGTAAGTTTTGACAGCAGGGTATCGAAGAACACAATGCGCCGTGACCGGCCGAAACCAGTGAAGTAAGCGTTGCCGTGTGCAGATCGCTTTGAGCCGTCCATGACGAACAGACCGCTGATGGCAAAGCCGCAGCGCTGCGCCAGCGCATGAATACGCTGCGACAGATCGGGGTCATTGAGCGGCGTGAATTTGTTGAACAGTGGCGCAATAACGGTGGGAAATAGCCAGATCACCAGGACATTGAATACTACCCAGGCACCCCAGGCCCACCAGTGCCAGTAGGCGCCGGTATTACCCATAAGCCACAACACACCGGCTGCCAGCGGCAGCCCCAAGACAGCGGCCACCAACAAGCCTTTTAGAGTGTCGCTGACAAATAGCCCGAACGACATGCGGTTGAAGCCAAAACGGGCTTCCAGGCCGAACTTGCGCCACAATGTGAAGGGCAGGCCGACGATGCCCATAACAAGTAAGATGCTGCCGATAAGCGCCAGCTGACGCCACATTTCGTGGTCGATCAGTTGCCCGAGCTTGAGGTCGATGAACTGCAGCCCGCCTAACAGCGTCAGGCCAATAAGTACGGCGGCCTCGGTAATGGTTTCGACCAGGCTGATTTGAACTTTGCCGTGGGTGTAGTCGGCTGCACGTTGGTGGCTGCGCAAACTGATGCGGTCGGAGAATTCGGGGGGCACTTCGCCGCGATGACGCGCGACATGCCGGATTTGGCGTATGCCCAACCACAGCCGCAGGGTGATGTCGGCAAACAGAAAGACCAGAAACAGCAGTGTAAACATAGGCTCCGCGCAGGTATGCGAAAATCAGCGTTTTAAGGATTGATTATATGGCGGTTAATAAAGATCAGCGATTGGTATGGCTCGACCTGGAAATGACAGGTCTCGACCCTGAGAAAGAACGCATTATTGAAGCGGCAGTGGTGGTGACCGAAGCCGACTTGACTCTGGTGGCCGAGGGCCCGGTCATGGTTATACACCAGAGCACCGAGATTCTTGATGCCATGGACAAATGGAATACGGCGACCCACGGCAAAAGCGGCCTTACCGACAAGGTGAAGGCGTCGACGATTAACGAAGAAGAGGCCGAAACCGAGCTTCTGGCGTTTTTGGCCAAGCATGTCAGCCCGGGCAAGTCGCCCTTGTGCGGCAACACGGTGGGCCAGGACCGCCGTTTTCTGGTCAAGTATATGCCGCGTCTCGAGGCGTTTTTCCATTACCGGAACCTCGACGTTTCGACTCTGAAAGAGCTGGCGCAGCGCTGGAAGCCCGAAGTGTATAAAAGCTTTGTCAAGAAAAGCCGCCACGAGGCGTTGGCCGATATCTACGAGTCTATCGAAGAGCTTAAACACTACCGCGAACACTTTATCAAGATCTGACGGATATCGTTTATGAGTGATTCCAGCATTCTCTTTACGTTGCAAGACGGCATAGCCCGCATCACGTTAAACCGCCCCGATAAGCTCAACAGCTTTACGGCCGAGATGCATGAGGCCTTGCGTCAGGCGCTGACTGTGGTTGAAACTCAGGGCGCCCGGGTCTTGGTGCTTACGGGTGCCGGCCGCGGTTTTTGCGCCGGGCAAGACCTATCAGCGCGTGTGGCAACGCCGGGTCAGGCCAGGGTCGATCTGGGTGAAAGCATTGAAAAGAATTATGCGCCGTTGGTCAGGCGCCTGCGGGCTTTACCGATGCCGGTGATTGTGGGCGTCAACGGGGTGGCTGCTGGCGCGGGTGCCAATCTGGCATTGGCCGGCGATATTGTCATTGCCCGCGAGTCGGCCAGTTTCATCGAACCGTTCTGCCGCTTGGGGCTGCTGCCCGACACGGGCGGCACCTACATTTTGCCGCGTCTGGTGGGGCGTGCGCGCGCCATGGGTATGGCGTTGCTGGGCGATAAAATCACCGCCCGCAAGGCCGAGCAGTGGGGGCTCATCTGGGAGTGCGTGGCCGACGAAGATTTCGACGCGCGTCTTGATGCCCTGGCGGTTCATTTTGCTGCGGCGCCCACCAAAGGTCTGGCATCTGCCAAGCAGGCCATTAACCAAAGCCTTAACAACACGCTCGATCAGCAGCTTGACCTAGAGCGCGACCTGATGCGTGAGCTGGGTTATACCGATGATTACGCCGAGGGCGTAGCGGCGTTTATGGCCAAACGCACCCCGGTATTCAAGGGGCAATAGGTTTGAACGTGGCCGGAACCGGCACGCCGACAGCCCTTGCCGGCATTGGCACCGACATTGCTCGGGTCGATCGCATCGCCGCGGCGTATAACCGCCACGGCGAGCGCTTTGCCCGGCGTATTTTGGGTGAGCACGAATTGCCGGTGTTTGAGCGAAGAAAATCTCGCGATCCGCAGCGTGGCATTCGTTACCTGGCAACGCGTTTTGCAGCCAAAGAGGCTTTCTCAAAGGCGATCGGGCTGGGCATGCACAGCCCCATGAGCTGGCGACAGATGGAGGTCATTAACGCGCCGGGCGGTAAGCCTCAGGTCTGGCTGAACGAGCCTTTGGCATCGTGGTATGCGGCGCGCTTTGGCGCGGCCCATGTGTCGGTCAGCGATGAAAAAGATATGGTCACTGCGTTTGTGGTGGTCGAAACACAATCTGCCCCCAGGCAGCAGGAGTCTTCATAATGGCAGTGATTTTGCCTCCCGGCCCAGTGATGGTCGATGTTCAGGGGTGTGCCCTGACAGCCCACGAACTTGAGCGTTTGCAGCATCCGCTGGTGGGCGGGGTTATTTTGTTTTCGCGCAACTTCGAAAGTCGCGAGCAATTGACGGCGTTATGTCAGGCCATTCATGCCGCACGCAACGAACCGTTGCTCATTACTGTCGATCACGAAGGCGGGCGTGTACAGCGTTTCAAGTCCGACGGGTTTACGCCGTTGCCGTCCATGCGTCGCCTGGGCGAAATCTGGATGGACGACTCGTTGGCCGCCATGCGTTTGGCTACCGAAACAGGCTATGTGCTGGGCGCCGAGTTACGCGCCTGTGGTGTTGACCTGAGCTTCACACCGGTGCTCGAC
Source organism: Pusillimonas sp. NJUB218 (assembly GCF_003788685.1). Classification (NCBI taxonomy): domain Bacteria; kingdom Pseudomonadati; phylum Pseudomonadota; class Betaproteobacteria; order Burkholderiales; family Alcaligenaceae; genus Pusillimonas; species Pusillimonas sp. NJUB218. Next base: position 40,746 of record NZ_NQMK01000006.1, on the reverse strand, counting down.
CTCGACTATGGCGGCAGCCAGGTTATTGGCGACCGCGCGTTTCATCGCGAACCGCAAATTGTGGCTATGCTGGCGCGCGCGCTTATTCAGGGCTTGATGCTGTCGGGTATGGCCGCTTGCGGCAAGCACTTCCCGGGTCATGGTTACGTGCAAGCCGATTCGCACCACGAAATTCCCGTCGACGACCGGCCCTTGGAAGACATCATGCGTGAAGACGCCGCTCCGTATGGCTGGCTGGGCGATATGGTGCTGCCTTCTGTCATGCCGGCACATGTCATTTATTCGCAAGTTGACCCGAACCCCGCAGGTTTTTCGTCGTTCTGGATCAACACCATTTTGCGCGAGCATCTGAACTATAACGGTGTGGTGTTTTCTGATGATCTGACAATGGAAGGGGCTACCGTCGCTGGCGATATTCTGGCGCGGGCAAATGCCGCACTGACGGCGGGCTGCGATATGGTGCTGGTGTGTAATCGCCCAGACCTGGCCGACGAGCTGTTGGGGCGGCTTGAGCATACGTCGTCAGAATCATCCATTGCACGCATTCGCGCGCTGATGCCCCGTGTTGTGTCGCCCGATTGGGCTACGTTGCAAAGTCAGGCCCGTTATCAGTATGCCCGAGACCTTCAATCTGAAATCATTTCTGGCTGACCTGCCCAACTTGCCTGGCGTTTATCGTCACATCGACGAAAACGACGAGGTGTTGTACGTAGGTAAGGCGCGCGACCTCAAAAAGCGGGTGTCGTCGTATTTCCAGAAAAATCTGGCCAGCCCGCGCATTGCCCATATGGTGGCGCGGGTCAGCCGGATCGAAGTCACGGTGACGCGCACCGAGGCCGAAGCGCTGCTGCTTGAAAACAACCTCATTAAGCGGCTGCACCCTCGCTATAACATCTTGTTCCGCGACGACAAGTCGTATCCGTACCTGCATGTCAGCGGCCATGAGGCGCCGCGTATTGCCTATTACCGGGGCAGCACGGCCGGAAAAGGGCGGTATTTCGGGCCCTACCCAAACAGCTGGGCCGTACGCGAAACCATTCAGATCCTGCAAAAGGTGTTTCGCTTGCGTACGTGCGAAGACGGTGTTTATGCCCATCGGTCGCGCCCGTGTCTGCTCAATCAGATTGGTCGGTGTTCCGCGCCCTGTGTCGGTGCCATCAGCATTGACGCCTATCAGGCCGATGTCGAGCGCGCCGTGCGTTTCCTTGACGGCAAGGCTTCCGAGGTCATGGCCGACATCGAGCGCCGCATGCTGTCGGCGTCCGAGCAATTGGCGTTTGAAGAAGCGGCCGTATTACGCGACCAGATGGGCGCGTTGGCCAGGGTGCTGCAGCAGCAAACCATGGAAGAGATTGGCACTGACGACGTTGATGTGATCGCAGTAGTCGCGGCCGGGGGGCGTGTGTGTGTCAATCTGGCGATGGTGCGTGGTGGTCGCCACTTGGGAGACAAGGCTTTTTTCCCTACGCATACCGACGGCGATGCGCCCGGCGAAGTCCTGTCGGCGTTTATGGCTCAGCATTATCTCGATCGCCCCATGCCTGCCGTTATTGTTTGTTCTCATGCGTTGTCAGACCCCGATCTTATGCCTTTGCTGCAAGCGCAAACCGGAACGAAAGCAAAGGTATTGACCCGGCCGCAAGGCGTGCGCAAATCGTGGTTGGAGCAAGCCACTAAAAATGCCGAAATGGCGCTGGCCCGTATGCTGACCGAATCCGGCGCACGGGCGGCACGCACCCTGGCGCTCGCCGAGGCGTTAGGCCTGGACACGGACGAAACAGCACTGGACGCCTTGCATATCGAGTGCTTTGATATCAGTCATACGGCAGGCGAGGCGACACAAGCGTCTTGCGTGGTGTTTCGTCATCACGAAATGCAGCCATCACTGTATCGGCGCTACAACATTGCCGGCATTACGCCGGGCGACGATTATGCCGCCATGCGCCAGGTGCTGACGCGGCGTTTTACCCGTGTGGCTGACGGGCAAGCCGAGATGCCCAGTGTGGTATTAATCGATGGTGGCAAGGGGCAAGTCGAGGTCGCCCGGCAGGTATTTGCCGAGTTGGGGCTTGATACTCAGGTGTTGGTCGGTGTGGCCAAAGGCGAGGGGCGCAAGGTGGGCCTGGAAACACTGGTTTTTGTCGACGGCCGCCCACCCGTGGCTTTAGGGGTAGAATCTGCCGCATTGATGCTGGTTGCGCAAATTCGCGATGAAGCGCACCGTTTTGCTATTACGGGTATGCGTGCGCAGCGTGCCAAAGCACGTAATGTTTCGCGTCTGGAACAGATCGAAGGGGTCGGGGCCAAGCGCAGACAAAAGCTTCTGGCCCGTTTTGGTGGTTTTTCGGGCGTTGCCGCCGCCAGTATCGATGACCTGCGGTCAGTCGACGGGATTTCCGACGAGTTAGCCGAACGCATTTATTTCGCCCTGCGATAAGTTAGTATTGAGCCTATGCCGACCAATTTCCCAATGATGCTGACGTGGCTGCGGATCGTCATGATCCCGCTGTTCGTTGCGTTTTACTATGTGCCCGAAAGCTGGCTGTCGGTACCCATGCGCGATACCGCTGCGGCGGTCGTGTTCATTGTCGCAGCCCTGACCGACTGGTTCGATGGCTGGCTGGCGCGCCGCTGGAATCAAACGTCGTCATTCGGCGCCTTTCTCGATCCGGTCGCCGACAAGCTCATGGTATCTGCGGCGTTGTTGGTCTTGCTCGACCTGCAGCGAGTCGACGTGTTTATTGCGCTGATCATCATTGGCCGCGAAATCACGATTTCGGCCCTGCGCGAATGGATGGCCAAAATCGGCGCGAGCGGTAGTGTCGCCGTGCACTGGTTGGGTAAATTCAAAACCGCAGCGCAAATGGTCGCCATACCGTGTCTACTATTCTGGCAACCCTTGTATGGCTTGCCACTACATTGGGCGGGCCAGGTGCTGATTATTGTGGCCGCCATTCTTACGGTATGGTCAATGTTTTATTACTTGCGCCGTGCCTGGCCGCAAATTCGCGCCAAGTCGGGTGCATGACCCGATCGAACCCAATCGTTTTTATTCGTTTCTGCTAACGTCATGACCACAACAACCGTCGAGCATTTCGCTGACTCGCCCCAAATTCAGCGTCGCGACTGGAAAATCATCACGCTTATCGGTGCGGCGCATTCTTGCTCGCACTTTTTCCAGCTTGTTTTTCCCACATTATTCATTGCACTGAATACTGAGTTCGGGTTCAGTTACAGCCAACTGGGCCTGCTGGTGGCGATTTTCTTTGTGGCGTCGGGCATCGGGCAGGCGTCGTCCGGGTTTATTGTCGACCGCATCGGCCCTACGCCCGTGCTGCGTTTCGGGCTGGCCAGTTTTGTGGTGGCTGGCGTGCTTATCGGGCTGGCTAATGGTTACGCCATGTTGGTGCTGGCGGCGCTCATCGGCGGGTTTGGCAACTCAGTGTTTCATCCCGTTGATTACTCTATCCTGAACCATCGGGTCAGCGCGCGCCGATTGGGTCATGCGTTCAGTACCCACGGCTTTACGGGCAACCTGGGCTGGGCACTCACGCCACTCTTCATGTCGGCGCTTATTTATCTGGCCAACTGGCGTGTCGCGGCCATTGGTGCCGGCGTGCTGGTAGCGATTGTTTTGGTGTTTGTTTGGCGTGGCCGCGAATTGCTGGCTGGTAAAAATGTTGAACAGACCGTGGTCGGTCAGGCGCACAAAGAGGGGTCGCTGGCGTCCAAGTCGGTAGGTCAAACTTTGGCAACGTTGGCCCGGCAGTCGGCGTTGTGGGGTGCGTTTTTCTTTTTTGCGCTCACGTCCGTGTCTTTGTCTGCGGTTCAGAATTACAGCATCCCCATGCTGGGCGATGTCTACGATATTGATGCCGTTCTGGCCGGTACGGCGCTGTCTGCCTATATGCTGGCCTCGGCCTTGGGCATGATCGCGGGTGGCTTCTTGGTCAGTGCCAATCCGCGTACCGAACTTACTATTGCCGGGTCACTGGTGCTAGCTGGTGTATTGCTCGTGGTGTTGGCCTCGGGCCTTGTCACCCCCTGGATGGCCATGGTGGTTGTGGCGATAGGTGGGTTTTGCGCCGGTGTGTCCACGCCTTCGCGCGATATGCTCATTCGAAAAATTACGCCCAAAGGGGCCACCGGCACCGTTTATGGCCTGGTCTACTCGGGCATGGATGTCGGCGCATCGCTGGCGCCGCTTGCGTTCGGTATTATGCTCGACCTGGGGTTTGTCAAAGGCCCCTGGATAGGCGGTGCAGCGGCATTTGTCATTGCGGCCGCAGCAGCCCTTGTTATTGGCCGCTCGACCGCAGCACGTAGCGGCTAAACGTCGGCGCTAAAAATAAAGCGGGAGTTATTGGCGCGGTGTGCGCTGCACCGATACCTGTGCCGTTGGGTGGCTGCTGCGCCAGGGGTTGATGTCTAGCCCGCCCCGGCGGGTGTAGCGTGCATAAACCTGTAATGCACTGGGTTTGCACAGGTGCCAAAGGTCGCAGTACATTTTCTCGACACAGTGCTCATGAAATTCGTTGTGCTGACGCAGCGATACGATATATTTCAGTAGGGCGGCGCGGTCTAGTTGGGGCCCCGTATATTCTATTTGCACGCTACCCCAGTCGGGTTGGCCGGTTACAGGGCAGTTTGACTTCAGCAGGTCGGAAGTCAGTGTTTCAGTTACGATTTGCTCTGGGTTGCACTGCAGCAAGTCTGGGGCGGGCTGGTAGCGGGTAATGTCTACATCAATATCGTCGATGTTGTCGCCCGCCATGGCGCGGCAAGAAACCTCGAGCCCGGCTTGTAAAGGCGCTATCTCGATCTGTACTTCGCCGCCGCTGGCCGCATCCAGATCTTTTTGCATCAGCTTCTTGACGTCATCAATACTTTCAAAGCGGGTTTCGTTGAACGAGTTCAGGTAGAGCTTGAAAGATTTTGACTCGATAAGAAACGGCGTGCTGTGGGGTAGGGTAAAGCGTCCCATGGCCACAACGGGCTTGCCTTTTGCGTTTAGCCACGACAATTCGTAGGCCGTCCAGATATCTGCGCCATGCCAGGCGGGTAGATTACCCAGGCTTTCGCGGTTGTTGGCCCGCGCAATCGGGAACAACAAAGAGGCATCGTAAGTTGTAGGGTAGACAACGTCATGGCCCAGCGGCGCGTTAACAAGGTCGGAATGGCTCATGGTGACAATATAAAAACAGTGATCAGGCCCTTATAGGCCGAAGTGTTCGCATTGTAGCGGGTCTTGATTTTGATCAAGCGTCTAAACCTATCTTTCATGTACAGTTTTAAACATGTCAGCCTGGACGTTATTTGCACCGCCTAAAAACTTGTCCGATGCCGATCGCAACGACCGGCGTCATATGCTTGCGCGTCTGGGCCTGGCCTGGCTGGGCATGATGCAAGTCATGATGTTCGCCTTCCCGGGCTATGTGCGTCATCGGCCCATGTCACCCGAAGACTTGTCGTTCCTCGATGAGGCCATTGTGCTGCTTAATTGGCTTAGCCTGGTTCTGACGGTTCCTGTCGTCTTGTACTGTGCCTGGCCTGTTTGGCGGGGGGCTTTCTCGCGGTTGCGCCAGGCGTCGGTCAGCATGGATGTCCCTGTCGCTTTGGGGATTCTGGCTGCGTTCATTCCCAGCGCTTACGCAACCTGGGTCAACCGAGGCGAGGTCTACTTCGAATCGGTCACCATGTTTGTGGCCTTTTTGTTAACGGCCCGCTACCTCGAATTCTGCGCTCGTCAGACGGCTGGCCCGGCGGGCAGGCAAACAGCGCCTGCTCATCAGCGCATCGAATCGGCCCGCGCACTGATGTCGGTGGGGGCCGATCGCGTTGCATTGTGGTTCACCATTGCGCAACTGGGTCTGGCTTTTGTTGTGGGCGCTATCTGGATTTCTTATGCCCCCGAACACGCGGTGGCTGTCACAGTGGCTTTACTGGTCATCAGTTGCCCGTGTGCTTTGGCCATGTCGGTACCCACGGCCGTATCGGCCGCCCATGCCGTCGCCCTCGAACGCGCTGACCTGACCCCGGCCGAACTCAGCGCTCTGGTAGAGGCCGCCCGTCGCACCGCCAATCAAAGTCTTTACGGGTCTATGGCCTGGCACCTGTTGTTGACGCCGTTGGCTGCCATGGGCTATGTCCAGCCCTGGCTGGCCGCCATCACCATGCTGGTGTCATCGCTTGCTGTTGCCGCCAATGCCTGGCGTCTTTACCGACGAATGTCGGTGCCGCCGGTATTGCCGTTGTCAGCTGCAGTTCAGGGTTAAGGCCATACCATGGGGGCGTTGTATTTGTTATTGCCCATTTCGCTGGTTTTGGTAGTTGTCATTGGTATTGCATTTTGGTGGGCTATTTTTTCAGGCCAGTTCGACGATGCCGACGAGGCTGCGCGGTCAATTCTCGAAGATGATGATACGACTGCGTCGCCTGACGAAGCCGGCCAGCCGGACGACAAAACTTAATTAACAACAATATTCGTTTTACTTTTCGCAACTAGGGGATTCTCATGGGCACTTCCGGCACGCTGGGGAAACAGGCCGAGACCTTCAATTATGGTGTGGTGCGGCAGTTCACCATCATGACCATATTTTGGGGGGTTATTGGCATGGCGGTGGGTGTATTGATTGCGGCGCAGCTCTTCTGGCCGGAACTCAATTTCAATACACCATGGCTTAGCTATGGCCGTTTGCGGCCGGTGCACACCAACACCGTCATTTTTGCGTTTGGCGGTACGGCCTTGTTCGCTACGTCTTATTACGTGGTGCAGCGTACTTGTCAGGTCAGGCTGTTTTCCGACAAGCTGGCGGCGTTTACATTTTGGGGCTGGCAGGCCTGTTTGCTGGCGGGCTTTTTAACCTTGCCCATGGGCTTCACCAGCACTAAAGAATACGCCGAATACGAATGGCCCATCGACATCCTCATCACCCTGGTCTGGGTGGCTTACGCGGTGGTGTTCTTTGGCACGATTGTCAAACGCCGTGTGCGCCATATTTACGTGGCCAACTGGTTCTTTGGTTCGTACATTCTGACCATCGCCATTTTGCACATTTTCAATAACATCGAAATCCCGGTTTCGATGTGGAAATCGTATTCGGCCTATGCGGGCGTGCAAGATGCCATGGTGCAGTGGTGGTACGGTCATAATGCGGTGGGCTTTTTCCTGACCACCAGCTTTTTGGGCATGATGTATTACTTCGTGCCCAAGCAAGCCGAACGCCCCATTTACTCGTATCGTCTGTCGATTGTGCACTTCTGGGCACTGGCATTTACCTATATGTGGGCCGGGCCTCACCATCTGCATTACACCTCGCTGCCCGACTGGACCCAAGCCTTGGGTATGGTGTTTTCCTTGATTTTGCTGGCGCCCTCGTGGGGCGGCATGATCAACGGGATCATGACTTTGTCTGGCGCCTGGTACAAGTTGCGCACTGACCCGATCCTCAAGTTTTTGGTGGTGGGGCTCTCGTTCTACGGGATGTCCACCTTCGAAGGTTCGATGATGTCGATCCGCACGGTTAACGCCCTGTCGCACTACACCGACTGGACAGTCGGCCACGTGCACTCGGGTGCGCTGGGCTGGGTATCCATGACGATTTTCGGGTCGCTTTATTACCTTATCCCTCGTTTGTATGGTCGCACCGCAATGGCCAGCATGAAGCAGGTCGAGCTGCACTTCTGGCTCGCCACCATTGGTGTTGTGCTGTATATCGCATCGATGTGGGTTGCGGGTGTCATGCAGGGCCTGATGTGGCGCGCCACCGGCGATGACGGCACGCTGACCTACAGCTTCGTCGAGTCGGTCAAGGCAACCTATCCCTTGTATTTCATCCGCTTGCTGGGTGGGATCATGTTCTTGTCGGGCATGTTGTTGATGGCCTGGAACACGTTCAAAACGGTAGTGGGCCAGCCCAGGCCAAATCCTCGGGTTTATCTGTACAACCCAGACAGCACTGATCCTGCGCTGGTTGGGCCCGCTTCAGACAAAGCCGTGACTGGCGCTGCATCGGCATAAGGAGAAACAACATGGCCAACGAGAAAAAGAAATTTTTCAGTCACGACACCCTCGAAACCAATATTGGCTGGATGATCATCGCAAGTATTCTGGTGGTGAGTATTGCCGGTCTGGTTCAGATCGTTCCGTTGTTCTTCCAGCATTCCACTACGCAGCCTACCGAGGGTGTCAAGCCCTACGAAGCCCTGCAACTGGTGGGGCGCGACCTCTACATTCGTGAGGGTTGCGTCGGTTGCCACTCGCAGCAAATCCGTATGCTGCAATCCGAAGTTCAGCGTTACGGCCCTTACTCTTTGGCGGGCGAGTTCGTGTACGACCATCCCTTCTTGTGGGGTTCCAAACGCACGGGACCCGATCTGGCGCGTGTAGGCGGTCGTTATTCCGACGAATGGCACCGTGTGCACTTGCGTAACCCCCGAGATCTGGTCAAAGAGTCGAACATGCCGGCGTACCCGTGGTTGGCCCAGAACAAGGTGGAAGGCGTCGATGTGCAGGCACGTATGCGCGCCCTGCGTGTGCTTGGCGTGCCTTATACCGATGAGCAAATCGAAGCGGCACCGGCGCAACTTAAAGGTAAGACCGAAGAAGATGCCATGGTGGCTTATTTACAGAGTTTGGGCGTTGCCGGTCGCGAAGCTGCCGCCAAGGCCGTGGCAGAAGGGAGTCGCTGATCATGGGCGTTCTTAACGGCATTGTTACTTTAATTGCACTGGTGACCTTTATAGGCATTGTGTTCTGGGCGTTTTCCAAGCGTCGCGCCAAAGCCAACGAAGAAGCGGCCATGCTGCCATTTGCGCTGCCCGATGAGGCTGCCACCGAAGACAACGGCAGCACGCAACCGTTGGGCCGTCAGTCAAAAGGGGATTCTCATGAGTGACTTTTTCAGTGGTTTCTGGGGGTATTTCATTACCAGCGTTACCTTGCTGGGTATCGCCTTTTGCGTCTGGCTCTTGTTTACGCAACGTCGGTGGCTTGGCAAAGACGTCAAGCAGGTAGACGATACCGGCCACGTCTGGGATGGCAATCTAACCGAACTTAACAACCCCGTTCCGCGCTGGTGGACGGTGTTTTATGTCTTGCTTTGTGTGTTCAGCCTGGGCTATCTGGTTTTGTACCCCGGCTTGGGCACGTTCCCGGGGATACTTAATTACTCATCCGCCGAGTCCGTGAAACAGGCGCAAGCCGAGCTGGCCGAAAAAATCCGGCCCGTGTATCAGCGTTACGAAGCCATGTCGATTCCCGAGATCGCCAAAGAGCAGCAGGCCCGCGAGATCGGTCAGCGTCTGTTCTTGAATGCCTGTGCCCAGTGCCACGGCTCTGACGCCAAGGGGGCGCCCAGCTTTCCCAACCTGACCGATAACGATTGGCTGTACGGCGGCTCTCCCGAGCAAATCATGCAGTCCATTACCAAAGGCCGTCACGGCATCATGCCGCCCATGGCGGCCCAGGTTAAGCCCGACGAGGCCGCAGCTATCGCACAATATGTCAGGTCGTTGTCGGGGCTGGCCAGCGATCCGCTGATGGTGGTCCCCGGCAAGCGTGGCTTCGAAACGTTCTGTGCTGCATGTCATGGGGTTGACGGCAAGGGCAACCAGGCCCTGGGGGCGCCCAACCTTACCGACGACGTTTGGCTATACGGCAGTTCGGCGGCAACTATCGTCCAAACCATCATGAACGGTCGGAACAACCAGATGCCTGCACAAGAGGGCATCCTGACGCCAGAGCAGATCCGTATGCTGACAGCATATGTCTGGGGTTTGTCTAATAACTAACCGGAAGCATCATGGACAAGAAACCCGTCGTCTCAACTGAACCCCTGACCGGGGATCAGCCGATCCCGGCATGGCAGCCGCCCAGGGTCGAGGCGACGGTGTCCAAAGGGGCGTCGCCCCAGGTCGAGCAAGCGCTGGCCGATGTGCGCCGCAAAATTTACCCGCGTTCGGTCAGCGGTATTTTTGCCCGCTGGCGCATCATCATGGTGTTTTTTACCCAGATCATTTTCTACGGGCTGCCCTGGCTGGAGTGGGGTGGGCGTCAGGCAGTATTGTTCGATCTGGGGGCGCGGAAGTTTTACATTTTTGGCATGGTGTTGTGGCCGCAAGACGTCGTTTATTTGGCCGTTTTACTGGTCTTGTCGGCGTTGTCGCTATTTTTGTTTACCGCCATCGCAGGTCGGTTGTTTTGTGGGTATGCCTGCCCTCAAACCGTCTACACCGAAATTTTCATGTGGGTCGAACGCAAAATCGAGGGCGATCGCCTGGCGCGCATCCGCCTCGATGAGCAACCCTGGACACTGCGAAAACTCAGGCTGAAAGCGGCCAAGCATCTGGTCTGGGTACTTATTGCCTTCTGGACAGGTTTTACGTTTATTGGCTATTTTGCGCCTATCCGCGAGCTGGGCGCAGGCCTTTTGGCGCTGTCGCTAGGGCCCTGGCAGTGGTTCTGGATGGTGTTTTACGCTTTTGCCACGTGGGGTAATGCCGGCTTTATGCGCGAAGCCGTGTGCAAGTACATGTGCCCTTATGCGCGGTTTCAAAGCGTTATGGTCGACGACGATACCTTTGTGGTCACATACGACCACGTCCGAGGCGAGCCGCGCGGCGGGCGCTCGCGGCGTATCGATCATAAAGAGGCCGGGATGGGCGACTGCGTCGACTGTAGTCTGTGTGTGCAGGTTTGCCCCACGGGCATCGATATTCGCGACGGCCTGCAGTATATGTGCATAGGCTGCGGGGCTTGTGTCGATGCCTGTGATCAGGTGATGGACAAAATGGAATACCCGCAGGGTCTGATACGTTATACATCGGGCTCGGCAATCACCGAACGCTTGACTCAAGCCGAAGCGCGCAAGCGCGTGTTTCGCCCGCGCGTGCTGTTCTACATCGGCTTACTGGTTGTCATTATGGCGGGCTTCTTGTATGCGCTGGTGGTTCGCGAGACGCTTAAGGTTGATGTCATCCGTGACCGTGGGGCGCTGGGCCGAGAAGTGGCTGGCGGACTGATAGAAAACGTTTACCGTTTGCAGATCATGAATACCAGCGAGGCGCCGCTGACCTTGCAGTTGCGGGCCGATGGCCTGCCAGGGTTATCGATTGCGCTGGCCGAAAACGCACAACGCTCTTATTTTTACGTCGAGGGGTCGGCCAACCGACTGGTGCCGGTTATCGTGCGCGCGCCGGCCGGTCAGGTACAGCCGGGCATGCACGATATTTCAATTATCGTTTCCGACCTAAACCCGGAAATTGCGCCGCGCAACGTTGCTGAAAAAACCAGCTTTTACGTACCTCAGTAAACCCGAACAATAATCAGGTGGAGCCATGACTGAGCAAAACAAGACAACAAACCCCTGGTGGAAAGAACCCTGGCCCTGGATCATTATGGCCGGGCCGTTTTTGGCGTTGGTGGGGTGTGCCATCACTATTGCGCTGGCGGTCAAACACTTTAGCGGCGAAGCTATTACCGATGGGGGCGTTCGGCAGGGTTTGGTCGTCAAGCGGGTAGGCCCAGACCGCACCTTGCAGACACCGCCGGCAGCCACGCAAAACGACGTAAGGGGCAAGCCATGAACCGCTATTCTTTAATGTGGATTTTATGGCCGTCTTTTTTGCTGGCCGGGGCGGGCAGTGCCGCAGTATTTGCGCTGATCGACCCTTTAGACATCGCCGTGTTCGGTTCAATGCATTTCAGCCGCGAGGTTGTTTATGCCGCAGGCTTTTTTATTTTTTGGGTGGTCACGGCGTTGTCGAGTGCGCTGACGCTGTACATGGCACCCCCCGAGGGGCCGGCCAAACTAAAAGACGATGGTTTGTGAAGCCTGCCTTCGCTTAGCCGCAGTCGCTGCCGGCAAGTTCACGCAGGGCTGGCAAGTCGAGCAACTGGACTTCGCGCTGATGAATACGAATGAGGTTTTCTTTGGCAAACCGCGAAAACAGCCGGCTGACGGTTTCCAAAGTCAGGCCCAGGTAACTGCCGATTTCTTCGCGGCTCATGCGCAAAATGAATTCGGTTGACGAATACCCCAAAATGGAAAGCCGTTGCGACATATTGACCAAAAACGCGGCCAGGCGCTGTTCGGAGCGCAGCACGCCCAACGCCATGACTAATTGCTGCGACCTTTTGATTTCTTGGCTGGTCAGCCTGCGCAACTGGTGCTGTAACGCCGGCACATGTGCAATAACGCGGTCAATTTCATTGACCCGGGCAACACAGACTTCGGTGTCTTCAAGAGCAATGGCGTGCGAAAGCTGCTTGCCTTCCAGGAAGCCGTCGAGCCCGACGATTTCGCCAGGCAACAGAAAGCCGGTGACCTGGATATGGCCGGTTGCGTCTTCGAGTTGGGTTTTCATCGAGCCCAACCGAATGCCGTAAATGGCATGGGCTGGATCGCCTGTTGCAAACAGGGTGTCGCCTTTTGGGATACGTATGCGCTCTTGGACGACTTCTTCGAAACGAGCAATATCGACAGTTGACATCCCCACCGGAAGGCACAGGCTATTAAGCATGCAGGTCGAACAGCGATGGGAATCGGATGTCAGCGGGATTTTTTTCTGCATACAGGAAACAGACTGATTATGCGCGGCTGGCATATGCACATAGCTCTATGGCATAAGCTAATGGGCAGATTGTCTGATCATTGTACATGCTTTAAAAATTAATGCTTAGTGTGAATCCCAGTAGCTGGTTTGCGCATACGTGACTTTAAGCATGTCGGTAAAAACCTGCAATCGGGGGGGGATATGTCGGCGTTCGGGCATAAGAGCAAAGATACCGTTGGGCGGAGCGGCGAATTCGTCAAGCACGGTGACCAGGCGGCCTTCATCGATGTCCTGGCGTACTTCCCACAACGATCGCCATGCCAGGCCGCATCCGGCCAGCGCCCATGCGTGCAGTACCGAGCCATCGCTGCTGCTCATGGTGCCCTTGACCCGGTATGCTTTGACGTGGCCTTCTTGTTTCAGCAGCCACCCGCGCGATTGGTTGCCCTGGGTGCCGAACGACAGGCAATTGTGGTTGACCAGATCGTCGGGCGTGTTGGGACGGCCGAAACGGTTAAGGTAGTCGGGCGAGGCGACGATCACCCTGCGGTTGTCGGCCAACCGTATGCCCACATATTGCGAATTGTCCAGGTCGCCAATACGAATGGCGCAGTCATAGCGTTCGTCGATCAGGTCGACCAGTCGGTCGCTCAGGTCAAGCGTAATGCTGATGTCAGGGTAGCGTTGCAGAAAGTCGGGCAGCAGGGGGGCGATGTGGCGCCGTCCAAACCCTGCCGGGGCGCTGATTCGCAGCGGGCCGCTGGGGCGCGTCCCGCCTTGGGCCACTTGGGCTTCGGCTTCGGCCAGGTCGCGCAAAATGCGCTGGGCTTCTTCCAGAAAAAGCGCACCTTCAGAGGTCAACGACAGGCGGCGTGTCGATCGTACAAAAAGCTTGACCCCCAAACGGGCTTCCAGGGCGTCCAGACGTCGGCTCATCATGGTGGGGGCGATGTCCTGGGCTCGGGCCGCCGCCGACAGGCTACCCAGCGCAGCTACCGCGACAAAACTTTCCAGTTGTTTGAACTTATCCATTTCACATCTTGAAATTTCTTTGGCAGGCCTTATTTAATCATCATTCGAGCAGATGCTCTTACCCTACAGTGAAAGACGATTATGCGATTCGACAAATTGACCACGAAATTTCAGCAAGCGATTGCCGACGCGCAAAGCTTGGCTGTGCAAAATGACAACCAGTATATCGAGCCGGTGCATGTGCTTGCGGCTTTGCTGGCCGATACCGATAGCGGCACTGGCAGTTTGCTGGCGCGAGCCGGTGTGGCCACCAGTCGCCTGACTTCTAGCCTGAATACGGCCATAAAGGCACTGCCTCAGGTCAAAGGGGCCGGCGGCAATGTGCAGGTTGGCCGCGAACTTCAGGCCGCTTTGGCGCGTACCGACAAAGAGGCGTCTAATCGCGGCGACACTTATATTGCCAGCGAGCTCTTTTTATTGGCGCTGGTCGATGACAAAGGTGAAGCTGGGCGTTTGCTGCGCGAGGCTGGCCTTCAACGCAAGCCGCTCGAGGCCGCAGTTGAGGCCGTAAGGGGTGGCGCAACGGTATCCGACGCTGAAGGCGAGTCTAATCGCGAAGCCCTGAAAAAATACACGACCGACCTGACGGAACGCGCGCGCGAAGGCAAGCTCGACCCGGTGATTGGCCGCGACGACGAAATCCGCCGTGCCATCCAGATTCTGCAGCGTCGCACCAAAAACAATCCGGTCCTGATCGGTGAACCTGGCGTGGGTAAAACGGCGATTGTCGAAGGCCTGGCCCAGCGCATTATTAACAATGAAGTGCCCGAAACCCTGAAGGGTAAGCGGGTGCTTTCTCTTGATTTGGCGGCCTTGCTGGCCGGCGCCAAGTACCGGGGTGAGTTCGAAGAGCGTCTGAAAGCAGTGCTCAAAGAGCTATCGCAAGACCAAGGCGGCATTATTGTCTTTATCGACGAGATCCACACCATGGTGGGTGCCGGCAAGGCCGAGGGTGCCATGGATGCGGGCAATATGCTCAAGCCGGCCTTGTCGCGCGGCGAGTTGCACTGTATTGGGGCGACCACCCTCGACGAATATCGCAAATACATTGAAAAAGATGCCGCGCTGGAGCGTCGATTCCAGAAGGTGTTGGTTAACGAGCCCGACGTCGAGTCGACCATTGCCATTTTGCGCGGTTTGCAAGAGCGCTACGAGCTGCACCACGGTGTTGCCATTACCGACCCGGCTATTGTGGCGGCGGCCGAACTTTCCCACCGGTACATTACCGACCGTTTCCTGCCGGACAAGGCCATCGACCTGATCGACGAGGCGGCGGCGCGCATCCGTATGGAGATCGACTCCAAGCCAGAGGTCATGGACAAGCTGGATCGTCGCATTATTCAGCTCAAAATCGAGCGTGAGGCTGTCAAGAAAGAGACCGACGAGGGTTCGTTGCGCCGCCTGAAAGCGATTGAAGACGAGCTTGAAAAGCTGCAACGCGAGTACAACGATTACGAAGAAATCTGGAAGGCCGAAAAGGCGGCCGTTCAGGGATCACAGTCGGTGAAAGAGGAAATCGAGCGTACGCGCGCCGAGATGGCCGAGTTGCAACGCAAGGGTCAGTTCGACAAGCTGGCCGAGCTGCAGTACGGCAAATTGCCCGAGCTGGAAGCACGGCTGAAGGCGGCCGAGGCTAGCGGCGACGGCGATAAGACCGCCGAAACAGACAAGCCACGCTTACTGCGCACCCAGGTGGGCGCCGAAGAAATCGCTGAAGTGGTGGCACGCGCCACCGGCATACCCGTGTCTAAAATGATGCAGGGCGAGCGCGCCAAGTTGCTGGGTATGGAAGACCATCTGCACCGCCGTGTGGTTGGGCAAGACGAAGCAGTCAGTCTGGTGGCCGACGCTATTCGCCGTTCGCGTGCGGGTTTGTCCGATCCGTCGCGTCCTTACGGTTCGTTCCTGTTTCTGGGGCCGACGGGGGTGGGTAAAACCGAGCTCACCAAAGCATTGGCCGACTTTTTGTTCGACTCTGAAGAGCATCTGATTCGTATCGACATGAGCGAGTTCATGGAGAAGCATTCGGTGGCTCGCCTTATCGGTGCGCCTCCGGGCTATGTCGGTTACGAAGAGGGAGGCTATCTGACGGAAGCGGTGCGTCGCAAACCCTACAGTGTGATATTGCTGGATGAGGTAGAAAAGGCCCACCCGGATGTCTTTAACGTGTTGTTGCAGGTGCTCGATGACGGTCGTCTTACCGATGGTCAGGGGCGTACTGTCGATTTCCGTAATACGGTTGTCGTGATGACGTCGAACTTAGGATCGCAACATATCCAGAGTATGGCCGGGCAGCCTTATGAGGTCATTAAAGAGGTCGTCTGGGAGGAGCTCAAAACGTCATTCCGTCCCGAGTTTCTGAATCGTATCGATGAAGTTGTGGTGTTCCATGGTCTGGATGCCAAACACATCGAGTCTATTGCCAAGATCCAGATTCAGCGCTTGCAGCAGCGTTTAGCTCAGCAAGAGATGCGTCTGGAGGTGTCGGATGTGGCGTTGGCGCAGTTGGCTCGAACAGGCTTTGATCCCGTGTTTGGTGCCCGGCCGTTGAAACGGGCGATTCAGCAGCACATTGAAAACCCGGTGGCGCGTTTGTTGCTGGAAGGCAAGTTCGGACCCAAAGACGTGATTCCGGTCGATTGGCAGGATGACAAGTTTGTGTTCGAACGTACGTTGCAGTAACACCGGCTTTACCCAAAAACATCGGGCACCTCAGGGCGCCCGATGTTTTTGGCATAAATATGACCGGCTGAATGAGGGCGTTTGAGCGGCCCGACCCGGCAGCGTTCGAGTGCGATACAGACCTCGGCTGAGGTCGATAGCGATTTGGCCTAGAGGATTTCTTCGCGACCGTAGAACTTGACGCCGATTTGCACGGGATCGCGGCCCTGGGCCCTGCGGTGGCGATTAGTGTCGCGCAGCGAATAGATGCAGCCGCAGTATTCTTGTTGGTAGAAGTTTTCGCGTTTGCTGATTTCGATCATGCGGGCCGACCCGCCGCCTTTACGCCAGTTGTATGTCCAGTACAACATGCCGGGGTAGCGCGCTGCTGCGCGTTCGCCGCACCCGTTGATCTGGTTCATGTCTTTCCAGCGAGAAATGCCCAACGAGCTGGTGATGGTGTCGTAACCGTTTTCGTAGGCATACAGGGCGGTGCGCTCGAAGCGCATATCGAAACACTGCGTACAGCGTTCGCCGCGTTCGGGCTCGTTTTCCAGGCCTTTGACGCGTTCAAACCAGTTGTCGCGGTCGTAATCGGCATCGATGAATTCTATGCCGTGCTCTTGTGCAAAACGGATGTTTTCGTTTTTGCGAATGTCGTATTCGCGATCGGGGTGGATGTTGGGGTTGTAAAAGTAAATGGCGTAATCAATCCCTGACGCTGTCATGGCTTCCATGACTTCGCCGGAGCAGGGGGCGCAACAAGAATGCAGCAAGACTTTCTTGCGTGATTCGGGCAGATCGAGGATGGGGCGTTTAATGTCAGTCATACTGTTATTTTAAGCGGGCTGCCGGAAATTCAAAAGGGCCAGCGCCGACGGGTGTGTTTTACCCTGGGGCTTGGGTTCAATCACCAATGACCGCCTTCCAGAGCGCGCATACGGCCTCGCGTTCAGGCAGGAACTGATCAGCAGGAATTCGCGCAATATCGTTACCCTGCAGTCGCATTTCGTGCTGCGCCTTTCGAAACACCCGATAGGCATCGGCAACTTGGGCTGACAGTTGTTGCGGTATCAGGCCGGCGCGTGCGGCCAGACCTAACAGGGCAATATTGCCCAGGTTGTCGAGCAACTCGGGGTGGGCGGTCGATGTTGAGAGCACCAGGTACTGCGTAATGAATTCGATATCAACCATGCCACCACGATCGTGTTTGAGGTCGAACAGCTCGGTGGGGTTGGGATGGCCGGTCGCGATTTTTTCGCGCATTACCTTGACCTCGTCACGCAGTTTGTTGGGGTCGCGCGGCAAGAGCAAAACACGCTGCCTGATTTCTTCGAATCGTGCGCCTACGGTCGGGTCTCCGGCGGCAAAACGGGCGCGTGTAATAGCCTGATGTTCCCAAGGCCAGGCATGTTCAAGCTGATACTGTTCAAAGGCATCAAGCGACACGGCCAGCACGCCGGCGTCGCCGTCGGGGCGCAGGCGCAGGTCAATTTCGTACAAACGGCCCGATGAGGTCATAGTAGATAGCCACGAGGCCATGCGGCGGCCCAGTTTGGCGTAGATTTCACCAGCATCGTCGCGATCGTCGTCGTATACAAAGACCAGGTCGAGGTCAGACGCGTAACCGATTTCTTTACCCCCTAGCCGGCCATAGGCAATGACGGCAAACCGGGGCGCCGGCAAGGGGGAGACGGTCTGACCCTTGGGTTGAACCAGCGGCCAGACGCGTTGAATGGTTTCCGCCAGCAGCATATCGGCTAGCGCCGAGAGCTGGTCGGCCAGTTGTTCGACGCTGAGTACGCCGCCCAGGTCTTGCGCCAGTAACTGAAAACTGACCTGACGCTGGATGTCGCGCATCAGGTTCATTTGCTGTTCGACGTCGGGCTGCCCGGTCGGCAGCATGCAGGCATCGAGTTCGCTACGCATATGCTGCGCGAGTTCTACGAAGTCGGGCGGCGCCATGAGGGAGTGCCATTCGATCAGGCTGTCGAGTAGAAGCGGATACTGACGCAAGTATTGCGCCGCCCACGGGCTGGCACCCACAATCCGGGCGACGCGGGCCAGAATCTCGGGGTATTCGGCCAGCAGCGCCAGGTACGGGCTACGCTGCACGATTTGTTCGATCAGTTCGAGCAGGCGCAGCGCCGTTTGTTCGGGGTTGGCGGTCTTGGCCGCTGTTTCGATAATGGCTGGCAACAGGGCCTTGAGACGTCGGCGGCTGGTGGTGGGCAGGCTGCGCACCCGGTGACTTTGGCGCAGGCTGTCGATACGCTGAAGCAGTGTTTCGTTCGGGCTGCCGAAATGAGTTTCGATATGTCGGGCCATGGCATCGTCGGCTGCGGTAGCGGTGCCAGGCTCGGGCTCGGGCGTTTTGGCCGTAGTTTCGCCGTCGTCCCCCATGCCGGCAAGCCGGAAGGCATTGCGGAAAGTACCATTGACGAAGGCACGATGGGCAGCCAGGGTTTCTTCAAATTCGCCGGCCGTCATTCCTATGGCTGTGGCCAAGTCTTCGCGAAGCTGCGGGTTGTGAGGCAGTAAATGCGTTTGTTCGTCTTCGCGATACTGCAACAAATGCTCGGTGCGGCGCAAAAATACGTAAGCCGCCTCAAGCCGTTTGGCCAGCGTTTCGTCGATAACTCCGGTAATGACTTGTTGCTGTAGTGCTTTTAACAGCCCCCGTTTTTGCAGCGATGGGATACGTCCACCGCGAATCAGCTGGTTCAGTTGCACCACAAATTCGATTTCGCGAATGCCGCCGTCGCCGAGCTTGATATTGTGTGTGGCATCGATGCCGTTGCGCTGGCTGGCTCGCCGATTCCAGTCTTCGCGAATACGTTCGCGCAGGGCCCGAAGCGATGACAATGCGTCGAAGTCGAAGTACTTGCGGTAGACGAAAGGTTTGCGAAGGGCCTCGAGCTGGGCCTCTTGCTGGCGCATATTGCTGCCGGCAAATGCCTGGGCAGGAATTACTCGACCTTTCAGCCACGCATAGCGCTCCCACTCGCGCCCCTGCGTAATCAGGTAATTTTCAAGGGCGTCCAGGCTCCAGGCCAGAGGCCCTGAGTCGCCATCGGGGCGCAGGCGTAAGTCGGTGCGGAAAACTTGCCCATTGGCGTCGGGTTCTGACAAAACCGGCATCATGCGCTGCGTGAGGCGCCCGTAAAACTCGTGGTGACTGATGCGGCGGCGCCCGTCGGTTTCGCCTTCTTCGCCGTACAGCATGATGAGGTCGATGTCTGACGAGACATTCAGTTCGCGTCCACCTAGTTTGCCCATGCCGATGATCAGCATTTCTTGAGGGTTGCCTGTGGCGGGATCAAGGGGAATACCATGTACCCCTGCCAGGTCTGCCGCCACAGCCCGGTAGGCGTGAGCAATGGCCAGGTCGGCGAAGTGGCTCATGGCGCCGACTACCTCTTCGAGTGGGGCCAGGCCGGCGAGGTCGCGCACCAGCAGGGTATAGAACACCCGTTCGCGTGTCTGGCGCAGTGCTTTGCGCAGCACGTCGAGCGTTGGGGCAGGGGCTGTCAGTTCGTGCCCTGCCAGCTCGGTAAACCAGCTGTCGATAAGTGATGCGGTTACAGATTGGCCGCTGGCCTGTTCAAGCCATGATTCGAAGCCGGTGTGGGCGCTGGTTTTGCGGCGCAAAGCGCCCGACCAGCGCAATGCCGGTGCAAGTGAAATACGGGACATGATTGCAGCCAGGTATGGGGTAATTGAAGACGCTAAGGCATAATTCAGGTATAAGACTCCAAAAGATACAACAAAACCCCCTGTTCCGGTAAACATACTCCCACGTGCGTCAGATCTACCCCTATATCCGTTGGCTGGGCCGCACGGCGCTGGTGCTTTACTTTGTGCTGGCCGCCCTGGTGCTAGGGGTACGTTACTGGGTTCTGCCTAATATCGACAACTGGCGTCCTTACATCGAACAGCAGTTGTCGGGCGCCTTGGGCAGTCCTGTCACGCTAGGCAAGGTGTCGGCGTCGTGGTCGGGGCTTAATCCATCGCTGCAGGTCGAGCAACTGGCCGTGAACAACGCCCAGGGGCGGCAGGTATTTTCTTTGCCCCAGGTTAACGCGCAATTGCATTGGCTGGGTTTGCTGGGCGGGCAGATCAGGCTGCTGGGTCTCGAAGCCACCGGACTGACGCTCGACATCCGTCGTGGGCCCGATGGCCGTATATGGCTTATGGGTCAACCCCTTGAGGCCGATGACGGTAGTACATCTGACACGCCGCATCCGTTTGCCCAATGGTTGTTGGCGCAGCGCTACATTGCCCTTGATCACGCAACATTGCGCTGGCGCGACGAAATGCGCGATGGCCGGCCCTTGACGCTTGACGATGTGACCTTGCAGTTCATGAAAGCGGGCCAAGGGTATCAAGCATCGTTGACGCTTAATGCACCGGCTGCGCTAGCGGGGGCGCTCAGCTTGTCGGCTGAAATTCAGTATAAAGATCAAACCCTTGAACTCACCGATCCGGATGCCTGGTCCGGGCGTCTTCACACACGCATGACTCAGTTGCAGCCACAGGCGTGGGCGCCCTGGATTGATATTCCGCAGCATCTAACCCAAGGCGAGGTTTCGGGCCAATGGTGGATTGATGTGCAGCCGGGGCAGTCGCCCGTCATCACGGCCGATGTGCATATTAACGAAGGCCGATGGCAGCTTGATGAGCTTGAATCCCACTATATTCAGGCTGGAAATGTGCAGGTGTATGCGGGTGGGCCATGGTCTGCCATTAAAGCCATTTTTGAAGCGCTGGGTGTCGAGCAAAGCCGGCCCACGCCTGCTGTGGAAGGCGATGAAGTGCAGTGGCGGCTTCGGGCCGAACAGTTGCAGCTCTCGATGCCCGACGTCTTCGATAGCGGGTTGGCTTTTGAGCGCCTTGCTCTTGACGGGGCATTTCAGTTAGACGCCGGGCAACGTTTTGTGGTGCCGATACGGCAGGCTCATGTGGTTAGCGACGCCATGGATCTGGTGCTTCAGGGGCAATGGCAGCAGGGTGATGCGGGTACGGCGGGTGTCGCAGATTTTAAAGGGCGGTTCAATCGGGCCAGTCTGAATCAAATTGGCGCGCATTTGCCAAAATCGGTCGACCCTGACGCGCGCGAATGGTTGGGCTATGGGTTGATGTCAGGGCAGTTGCTATCGGCCGATATCGTGTTGGTCGGCCCGCTCGATTATTTCCCGTTCGGCGAAGCGCCCGATCAAGGCAAGTTTCAGATTGCCGGTCGTTTTGAAGATACCGATATTGATTATGCGCCGGCTGATGCAAACGGGCCCGGTTGGCCTCGACTGACGGACGTGAAAGGCTTGGTGATGCTCGATCGGGTCGACCTCCGTTTGTTTGCTGAATCTGCCCAAGTCAGCCCTGCCGAAGATGTTGCGATTGCTTTAACAGATGTGAAGGCGCGCATTCCAAATATCGAGTTCGATGCGGTACTGACGGTGCAGGGGGCTTCGGTGGCGCCAGCATCGTCTTATTTGGCGTTGGCACATCACTCTCCGCTTGGTGGCTTGCTTGATAACGCCCTAGATCTGGCCCAGGCCGACGGGCAGTGGCAGGTACCCTTGAAGTTGCGCGTCCCCTTGTTGAATACCGACGACACCACGGTCCAGGGGCAAATTTTATTTGATGGCGGTCAGGTCGTGCTTGATCCGGACGTCCCCGCATTGCAGCAAGTGAGCGGACATCTGAACTTCTCGGATACGGGGCTGGACACTGATAACCTGAAAGCTACTTTTTTGGGTGGGCCCTTGGCGGCGCGAGGCGGCATAGGGGGAGGGCGCAAGGGTTTGGCTCTCGAGGGGCGCATTGCAGCCAATGCGCTGGCTGAGTTTGTAGATCTCGAAGGCATGAAGCGGTTGTCTGGCGCTATAGATTACACCGGCACCGTCCGACGCTTACCCACCCGTCGCTACGCCATGGCCGTCCAATCGACATTGCAGGGGTTGTCGGCCGATTTCCCAGAACCGGTGGGTAAAGATGCGCAGCAGCAGCGTACGTTGCGTGCCGAATGGGTACCTTTGGACGGCGGTTCGGCGCGTCTTGACGTTAGTTTGCCCAACGACATCCGCTTGCGCCTGTTGCGGCGTGTCGCTCGCGACGCCCAGGCTTATTTCGATGCGGTGGCCATTGGCGTTGGGCAGACACCGGTGTTGCCCGCCCGCGGCCTTGCAGTAGATGCCCGTTATCCCGAAATTGATGCCGATATCTGGATGGATATCGTGGACGAGTTCGATCGCAGTCTATCGGGGCGCGCGTCTGTAAAGACAACGGGCTCGCGCAAACTGCCTTTATTGCCTTCGTTACGCCAACTTCGAGTGCAGGCGGGGCAGCTTAAAGTGTATGGGCTTGAGCTTGAAAAGGCGACGTTAACCGCCGCGTATCAACCCATGGCGCAGTGGCGTATTGATGTCAGCGCAACTGAAACAGCCGGGACCTTGTTCTGGAAAGAGGCCAATGGGGACCAACGTGAAGCGGTAGACGGCAAATTCGAGCGCCTAGCCCTGGGACGTGCCGGGCAAGACGGTGAGGCATCTAAGGCCGATCAGGCGCCTGATGAAACCGGCCTGGAGCATTTCGATATCCCGGAGCTTGCGCTGGAGGTCCGCAACTTCACCTTGTATGGCAAACCGTTGGGTCAGCTGATGGTCTCGGGCCTGAATACGCCGCAGACGAAGCAGTGGGAGCTGAATCGTTTAAGTATCAAGAATGAGTCAGCCGAGCTCGAAGGAACGGGGCTTTGGAAATTGTCGGGGCCAGACCGTGGTTTGTCGCTGGATGCGGAGCTTAAAGTTGCCGACCTCGGTGGATTGCTTGAGCGTCTGGGCATGCCCGATACGGTCTCGGGTGGCAATGGGTCGATGAGCGGGAACATTCGCTGGGGCAATATGCCCTGGCGCTTCAGTCGCGCTGACATCAGTGGCCAGTTGCAGCTCGACTTGCGCAAAGGGCGGTTCAGTTCGGTTAATTCAAGATCTGCAAGAATTCTGGAGTTATTGTCATTCCAGTCTATCCAACGTCTGTTGACGTTCGATCTGAACCCCAACGGTATGTTCCGTGAGGGGTTTCCATTCGACTCTTTTGGGGGCACGCTGGCCATCGAGCGTGGCGTGATGACGACCAACAACTATCGCGTCGAAGGGCCTGTCGGTAATATCAGCCTGGGGGGCGATGTTAATTTGGTCGACGAAACCCTGAACTTGCAGGCTATGGTTGTGCCCAACCTGGATATGAGTGGCGCCGCATTGGCGGGCATTGCCATCAACCCCATTGTCGGGGTAGGCGCGTTTTTGACGCAGTGGCTATTAAAGGCGCCGTTATCGCGAGCAATGACCCTGCATTACCAGGTAACGGGCAAATGGGACGAACCCCGGCTGCAAGAAGTTACCGACAAGCAAAGCGCCGGTAACGGCAATATAAAAAGCGCAGCGGGCGAATAAAAACCACAGTCGTAAATGAAAGAAGGGGTTGGCCTTCGCAGCGCTTGGCTATGCGTTGGCCAACCCAATCTTGCGGTTCACGATGTCAGACTCCGATCAATAAACACCTTGCTGCAACATGGCGTCGGCGACTTTGACGAAGCCAGCGATGTTCGCACCATTGACGTAATTGACCGCATTGCCATTCTGGCCATAACGGACGCAGTTTTCGTGAATGTCGCGCATGATTGCGTGCAGTTTGTGGTCGACCTCTTCACGGGGCCACGACAAACGGGCGGCGTTCTGGCTCATTTCGAGGCCCGATACCGCGACACCACCGGCGTTACTGGCTTTGCCCGGTGCGTACAGTACACCCGCTTCGATGAAGGCATCTGCCGCTTCGATGGTTGAGGGCATGTTCGCACCTTCGGCAACACACAAGACGCCATTTTTAATGAGCGTTTTTGCGTCGTCGATTTCAAGCTCGTTCTGGGTTGCGCAGGGCAGAGCAACGTCGACGGGCACGTGCCAGGGGCGCTTGCCTTGTTCGTAGGTCAGGCCAAGTTCTTTGGCGTAGGTGGTCAGTCGCTCGCGGCGGTTGTTCTTGATGTCCATGAGCAACGCGAGTTTCTCGGGTGTGAAACCTGCCGGGTCTACCACGCAGCCGTCGGAGTCGGAGACAGTGATGACCTTGGCACCGATTTGCATGCATTTTTCGATGGCGTACTGTGCGACGTTGCCCGAGCCGGACACCGAAACAGTCAGGCCGTCGAGCGATTTGCCCGCATGCTTGAGCATTTCTTCGGCGAAGTAAACCGTACCGTAGCCGGTGGCTTCGGGGCGAATCAGACTGCCACCGAATGTCAGACCTTTGCCTGTGAAAACACTGGCCGACGAGTTCGACAGTTTTTTCATCATGCCGGCCATGAAGCCGACTTCGCGAGCGCCAACACCAATATCACCAGCCGGCACGTCGGTATCGGGGCCAAGGTGGCGATACAGTTCGATCATGAGCGCCTGGCAGAAACGCATGACTTCGCCATTGGACTTGCCTTTGGGGTCGAAGTCAGAGCCGCCTTTACCGCCGCCCATGGGCAACGTGGTCAGTGCGTTCTTGAAAGTTTGCTCGAATGCCAGGAATTTCAGGATGGACAGGTTCACCGAGGGGTGAAAACGCATGCCGCCCTTGAAGGGACCGATAGCTGAGCTGTGTTGAATGCGGAAGGCGCGGTTTGTTTGGACCTGGCCCTTGTCGTCGACCCAGGACACACGGAACTGAATGACGCGTTCGGGTTCGACCAGACGCGACAGCAAGCCCTGTTCGGCATAGCGGGGGTTTTGTTCGATGAAAGGCCAAAGCGAAATCATGACCTCTTTGACGGCCTGCATAAACTCAGGCTGGTGAGGGTCACGCGCCTGGACCTGATCCAGGAACTGGTTAAGACTGGGTAGTTTCATTGGCTGTTTTTCTTAAGTTGCTCACGCAGACGCACCCAAAGGGTTTGCCTTTGTGATTGATAACGAGAGAAAGAAACGTTTTGTTTTTGTTGACTGTTATTGTTGTTGGCAAGCTGCCCGTGGATACACCCCGGATGCGCAAGACAGCCAAGATGCACTAAGCCTCTCGGTTGAGAGGCTTAGGGGCGGTAAATCATTTCTTCATCATGTCGAAGAATTCGGCGTTGTTTTTAGTAGCGCGAATTTTATCGAGGATGAACTCCATGGCGGCAACCTCATCCATGTCGTGGATGAATTTGCGCAGGACCCAGACTTTTTGGAGCAGATCGGGTTTGATGAGGAGCTCTTCGCGGCGGGTGCCGGATTTATTCAGATTTATGGCCGGATAGACGCGTTTTTCAGCCAGACGACGCTCGAGGTGGACCTCGGAGTTGCCGGTTCCTTTGAACTCTTCGTAGATGACCTCGTCCATGCGGCTGCCGGTTTCGATCAGGGCGGTACCAATGATGGTCAGCGAGCCGCCTTCTTCGAGGTTGCGTGCCGCACCGAAGAAGCGTTTGGGGCGTTGCAGTGCATTGGCGTCGACACCCCCGGTAAGCACTTTGCCCGACGAGGGCACCACCGTGTTGTAGGCGCGCGCCAGGCGGGTGATGGAGTCGAGCAAAATGACGACGTCTTTTTTGAGTTCGACCAGACGCTTGGCTTTTTCGATGACCATTTCGGCCACCTGAACGTGACGGGTGGCGGGCTCGTCGAACGTCGACGCCACGACCTCGCCGCGCACGGTGCGCTGCATTTCGGTGACTTCTTCAGGGCGTTCGTCGACCAGCAGCACAATGACCGTGGCTTCGGGGTAATTGGTGGTAATGGCATGTGCAATGTGCTGCATCATGACCGTTTTACCCGATTTGGGGCTGGCAACGATGAGGGCGCGCTGGCCTTTGCCGATAGGGGCAAAGATGTCCATGATACGGCCCGTGATGTTCTCTTCGCTTTTGATGTCGCGTTCGAGCGTCATGACCTGATTGGGGTGCAACGGGGTCAGGTTTTCGAACATGATCCGGTGCTTGATGGCCTCGGGTTGCATGCCGTTGACCTTGTCGACCTTGACCAGGGCAAAGTAGCGTTCGCCGTCTTTCGGTGTGCGCACTTCGCCTTCGATGGAGTCGCCCGTATGCAAATTGAAACGGCGGATCTGGGACGGCGAAATGTAGATGTCGTCGGTGCTGGCCAGATAAGACGTGTCGGGGGAACGCAAAAAGCCGAAACCGTCGGGCAGGACTTCGAGAACGCCGTCGCCGAAGATCTGTTCGCCTTGTTTGGCGCGACGCTTCATGATGGCAAACATGATTTCTTGTTTGCGCAGGCGGCTGGCGTTGTCGATATCCAGGCTGGCAGCCATTTCGAGCAGCTGCGAAACGTGCAGCGCTTTGAGTTCGGTGAGATGCATGAGAGGGGAAGAAGGGAAGTTGAGCTAGTGGCAGGCCTGGACAGGCCTGCGCGCAAGTGAAAAACGGTTAGTTGGCGTTAGACGGCGTCGTCGAGAAAGGCGCCAAGCTGAGACTTGGTGAGCGCGCCTACTTTAGTGGCGGCTGCCTTGCCGTCTTTGAACAGCATGAGCGTCGGGATGCCTCGTACACCAAATTTTGCAGCGGTGTCGGGGTTTTCGTCAACGTTTAGCTTGGCAATAGTAACACGACCTTGGTATGTCTTGGCCGCTTCGTCTAGCAGCGG
This sequence comes from Pusillimonas sp. NJUB218, assembly GCF_003788685.1. Classification (NCBI taxonomy): domain Bacteria; kingdom Pseudomonadati; phylum Pseudomonadota; class Betaproteobacteria; order Burkholderiales; family Alcaligenaceae; genus Pusillimonas; species Pusillimonas sp. NJUB218. The sequence goes on along the minus strand of NZ_NQMK01000006.1, from coordinate 13,873 downwards.
GGCGATCATTTTGCAGGGCCCGCACCATGCAGCCCAGTAGTCGACCAGGACAGGGCCGTCGGCTTGAAGAACGTCGGCTTCGAAGCTGGCGTCGGTAACGTTTTTGATGAGTTCGCTCATGGTATTGAAATAAAGGTTTGAGTTACTAAAAACTATACTAAGCATAACATCTGCCGGGTTTTGCTGACTACCAGGTTAGCGGATCTGAGGCAAAATACTGTTTTTTCGTCCACCAGATTTTTGGGGAAACCTTGGCTACGACACCACACTACGACGAAGCATCGATTCGGGTTCTGAAAGGACTGGAGCCGGTACGCCAGCGCCCGGGCATGTATACCCGCACCGAAAGCCCGCTGCATATTCTGCAAGAGGTTATCGACAACGCTGCCGACGAAGCTTTGGCAGGGTTTGGCACGCAAATCAGCGTGACCCTGCATACCGACGGCAGCATTTCCGTCGAAGACGACGGGCGTGGTATTCCGGTGGGCTTGCATCCCGAAGAGCAGGTGCCGGTGGTTGAAATTGTGTTTACGCGACTGCATGCCGGCGGCAAATTCGACAAGAAGGCCGGGGGGGCCTATGCCTTCTCGGGGGGCTTGCACGGCGTGGGCGTGTCGGTCACCAATGCGTTGTCCACGCGGCTTGAGGTTGATGTGATGCGTGACGGGTTGACGCATCGTCTGGTGTTCGGGCATGGCGAGGTTATCGAACCCTTGCAACCGCTGCAGTCGGTACCTAAAAAAAGAACCGGCACCCGCGTTCGTGTCTGGCCCGATCCGCAGTACTTCGATTCCGCAGTCATTCCAGCGGCCGAACTGGTCCATTCGTTGCGCAGCAAAGCTGTGTTGCTCAGCGGCATCAAAGTGTCGTTGACTGTTGAAAAAACCGGTGAAACCCGTCAATGGCAATATGCCGATGGCTTGCGCAGTTACCTTGACGAAGCCCTGGGCGATGCCGAGCGCATTGTGCCGCTCTTCGAAGGGCGCCAGTATGCCGGCGCCGACGACGACAGTTTTTCGGAAGGCGAGGGCGCGCATTGGGCGGTGGTCTGGACATCCGAGGGTAATGTCGTGCGTGAGTCTTACGTCAACCTGATCCCCACCCCGGCGGGCGGGACTCACGAGGCGGGTCTGCGTGACGGTTTGTTCAATGCGGTCAAATCCTTCGCCGAACTGCACAACCTTATTCCCAAAGGAGTGCGCCTGTTACCCGAAGACGTTTTTGCACGCGCCAGTTTTGTGTTGTCGGCCAAAGTGCTCGACCCACAGTTTCAAGGCCAGATCAAAGAGCGCTTAAATAGTCGCGATGCGGTCCGGTTGGTCAGTGCCTACGTTAAGAACGCGCTCGAACTGGTCTTGCACGCCAACGTCGAGGCTGGCAAAAAACTAGCCGAAAGCGCTATTCGTCAGGCTCAGGCGCGGGCCCGTTCAGCGCAAAAAGTCGAAAAGCGTAAAAGCTCGGGCGTTGCCGTATTGCCTGGCAAACTGACCGATTGCGAGTCTTCCGACGCGTCGCGTACCGAGCTGTTCCTGGTCGAAGGTGACTCTGCCGGCGGCTCTGCAAAAATGGGGCGCGACAAAGAGTTTCAGGCTATTTTGCCCCTGCGCGGCAAGGTGCTTAATTCGTGGGAAGTCGAGCGTGACCGGCTTTTTGCCAATAACGAAATTCACGATATTTCGGTCGCGATCGGTGTCGACCCGCACGGTCCGGACGATACCGTTGACCTGTCCGGATTGCGTTACGGACGTGTTTGTATTTTGTCGGATGCCGACGTCGACGGTTCCCACATTCAGGTGTTGTTGCTCACGTTGTTTTTTCGGCACTTCCCCCGTCTGGTCGAATCGGGGCACGTTTATATTGCCCGGCCGCCCCTGTTTCGGGTCGATGTTCCCGCATTGGGTAAGCGCCCGGCGCGCAAGCTGTATTGTCTCGATCAGGGCGAACTCGAAGCGGTACAAGACAAGTTGCGTGCCGAAGGCGTGCGCGAGGGGTCCTGGAGCATCAGCCGCTTCAAAGGCCTGGGCGAAATGAGTGCCGAGCAACTTTGGGAAACCACCATGAACCCGGACACCCGCCGCCTGATGGTGGTGTCGTGCGGCGAGCTGGGTGTGAAAGGCACCGTAGAAATGTTCGACATGCTGATGGGTAAGGGCGAATCGGCGCAGCGCCGCGCCTGGCTCGAAGAGAAAGGCAATCTTGCCGATGTCGACGTCTAACTAAATAAAGCAGGACAACACTTTTTATGGACAACACTCAACCCGGCTTGTTTGACGGCGGCGACGATGGCGAACAGCTCACGCTGGGCCACTACGCCGAACAAGCCTATCTTGATTATGCGGTGTCGGTGGTGCGTGGGCGCGCTTTGCCCGAAGTAGCCGATGGGCAAAAGCCCGTACAACGTCGTATTTTGTATGCCATGGACGCCATGGGGCTGGGGCCCAACGCCAAGCCGGTCAAGTCGGCGCGTGTGGTTGGCGATGTGCTGGGCAAGTATCACCCGCACGGCGACCAGGCTGCCTACGATGCCATGGTACGTATGGCGCAAGACTTTTCCCTGCGCTACCCGCTTGTCGACGGGCAAGGCAATTTTGGTTCTCGCGATGGCGATAACGCCGCAGCCATGCGATACACCGAAGCACGTCTGACGCCGTTTTCAAAGGTGTTGCTCGACGAACTCGACGAGGGTACGGTCGATTTTGCGCCCAACTACGATGGTAGCCAGAAAGAGCCGCAATTGTTACCAGCGCGCTTGCCCGTCATGTTGCTTAACGGGGCTTCGGGTATTGCCGTAGGTATGGCCACCGAAATCCCGTCGCACAATTTGCGCGAGATCGCCCAGGCTTGCGTGGCTTTGTTGCGTAACCCCAAGCTCGATGACGATGAACTGATGGCACTGGTGCCGGGGCCCGATTTTGCCGGGGGCGCGCAAATTATTTCGTCTCCCGAAGACATCGCTGCGGTTTATCGCAGTGGCCGGGGCTCTTTGAAGGCCCGCGCGCGCTGGCAATTCGAGGACATGGCGCGTGGTCAGTGGCAATTGGTGGTGACCGAGTTGCCGCCGGGAACATCGGCCCAGAAAATTCTTGAAGAAATCGAAGACCGCACCAACCCGAAAGTAAAGGCGGGTAAAAAGAGCCTGACCACCGAGCAGCAGCAAACCAAGGCGCTTATGCTGAACTTGCTGGATGCCGTCCGCGACGAATCGGGAAAGCAGGCTGCCGTGCGATTGGTTTTCGAGCCCAAAAGCAGTCGCATCGATCGCGATGAGTTCGTCAACACCCTATTGGCGCAAACCAGCCTTGAAGGCAGCGCTTCAGTCAACCTGGTGTGTATTGGTACCGATGGGCGTCCAGGCCAGCGCGCATTGCGCGACGTGCTCGTCGAATGGTTGGGGTTCCGCACGCAAACCGTTACGCGTCGTACCCAGTTCCGCTTAGATAAGGTCACTGACCGTATCCATGTGCTTGAAGGGCGCATGGTGGTTTACCTTAATGTCGACGAGGTCATCCAGACCATTCGTGAGTCCGATGATCCGCGTGAGGCGCTGATGACCCGGTTCTCGCTAAGCGAACGCCAGGCCGAGGATATTCTTGAAATGCGGTTGCGCCAGTTGGCGCGGCTGGAAGGTTTCAAAATAGAAAAAGAGCTTGCCGAGCAAAAAGAAGAGCAGGCCAAGCTGCAGGAACTGCTGGCTAACCCGTCATCATTGAAGCGCTTGATTATTCGCGAAATTGAGGCCGATGCCAAACAGTATGGCGATGATCGTCGCACGCTAATTGAAACCGCCGAGCGGGCCGTGCTTGAAACTAAAGTGGTCGATGAGCCCGTCACCGTGATTATTTCCCAGAAAGGGTGGTTGCGGGCAAGGCAGGGGCACGGCCACGATCCCGCGCAGTTCAGCTTCAAAATGGGCGATGCCCTATACGATGCGATCGAGTGTCGTAGTACCGAGAACCTGATTGCGTTTTCTTCTACGGGCCGTGTGTATACAGTGCCAGTGTCCGCTTTGCCTTCGGCGCGTGGCGACGGCCAACCTATTACTGCGATGGTCGACATCGAGCAGGGCAGCCGGGTGGTGCATATGGTGGCCGGCCCCGACGCACAACGGTATTTTGTTGCCACGCAGTCGGGTTATGGTTTTATCGCCTCGCTAAAAGACATGAGCACGCGTCAGCGTGCAGGTAAGCAATTTGTCACGCTTGAAGACAAAGATGTCATGCTCAAGCCACTTGCTATTGCGTCTGGCAGCAGTCATTTGGCCATGCTGACGCGCAAAGGCCGTTTCTTGGTCGTAGGGCTTGAAGAGTTCAAGGTCTTGTCAGGTGGTGGCCGGGGAACAATTTTGATGGGGCTTGACGAGGGTGATACCCTAAGCCAGTGGGCGGCCATCGGGCCTGCGGGTGTTTGCGTCAGCGGGGTTTACCGTAACAAGCAAACCGATATCGTGCTCGACATACCAGCCTTGGCCGAATACGTGGGCAAGCGTGCGCGCAAGGGCAAGATGCTCGACGCGAAAGTCAAGCAGCCGCTTATTCGCCCGGCTTAAAATAGCGGGCTAACCTAATCTGTTTTTGTGTCGTCATGAGTTTCAAAGTTACCGTACAGCCGTCGAATCACGAGTTCTATGTCGAGCCTGGCAGCACCGTGCTCGATGGCGCGTTGGCGGCCGATATCATTTTGCCTTATAGCTGCCGTACCGGAGCGTGTTCTACATGCAAGGGGCGGGTGGTTTCGGGCTCCTTCGAGGCCGGGTCGTCGCCAGCACAAATGCTGTCGCCCGAAGAGTTGGCCGAAGGCTATACCCTGTTTTGTCAGGCAAAGCCTACGTCCGACCTGCTCATCGAGGCGCAAGAAATCCGCATGGCCAGTGATATCCAAATTCGCAAAATGCCATCGCGCGTCATGGGGTTGAATCGTATTCGCGACGACGTCATGGTCATTGATCTGCAGTTGCCGCCGGCGGAACCTTTCCGTTATTACGCGGGTCAGTACATAGAGTTCATTCTTAAAGACGGGCAACGACGCAGTTACTCCATGGCCAATCCGCCGTCCGAAAACAATCGTGTCGAGCTGCATGTTCGCCATATGCCGGGCGGTGTGTTTACTGATCATGTGTTCGGGGTCGGCGATACAGGCATGAAGATTCGCGAAATTTTGCGTATTGAAGGCCCGTTGGGTTCGTTCTTTTTACGAGAGGACACCGACAAGCCCATTGTGTTTCTGGCCAGCGGCACAGGTTTTGCGCCAGTCAAAGCCATGATCGAGCGCATGATGGCTACGGGCAACACACGCCCGGCCGTGTTGTACTGGGGCGGGCGACGTCCGGCCGATTTATACATGCACGAACTGGCTAACGGCTTTCAACAGGCGTTGCCGGGCTTCCGTTATGTGCCTGTTGTTTCCGAAGCCCAGCCCGAAGACCAATGGGCGGGTCGTACTGGTTTTGTTCATCAGGCCGTGCAGCAAGACATCCCCGACTTGTCGGGTTATCAGGTTTACGCCTGCGGTGCGCCGGTTATGGTCGAATCGGCGCGTCGCGATTTTGTGCGCGACAACGGTTTGCCCGAGGCCGAGTTTTACGCCGACGCCTTTACGTCGCAGGCCGATACGCACAAAGGCTAAGCGCTTGTTGCCCTTGCGGGTGCGCGTCGTTTAAGGCCAACAGACTGTCATTCAAAGGTAAGCGTCATGAAAGTAGTGGTAATGGGCAGTGGCATTATTGGGATCTCTACGGCCTGGTGGCTGAATCAGGCGGGCCACGAAGTGGTGGTTATCGACCGCGAACCCGGGCCTGCCCAGGAAACCAGCCGCGCCAATGGCGGGCAAATTTCAGTGTCGTATGCCGAACCCTGGGCGAATCCGCAGGCTCCTCTAAAGTTACTCAAGTGGCTGATGTCCGACAACGCGCCCATGGTCTTTCGCCCGCAAGCCGATTGGCGCCAGTGGGCGTGGGGCTTGGCATTTTTACGCGAATGTCTGCCCAAACGCGTGCCGCAAAATATCCGGGCAATGGTCAGCCTGGCCGAGTACAGCTTACAAACCCTGCGCACGATGCGCGACGACCTTGATATCCATTACCATCACTTGTCGCGCGGTATTCTGAATATTTATCGCGACCCCGAACAGTTCGAGTCTTCGCAGACAGCGGCCAGCTATATGCGCGACTTTGGCGTTGATCGTCGAATAGTCAGCGTGGATGAAGTGCTGGCGCTTGAACCGGCACTTGAGCCGGCCATTCATGACATTGTGGGTGGCGATTACACGGCGACTGATGAAAGCGGCGACATTCATATGTTTGCCAGCGCCTTGGCTCGAAAAGCCCGTCATGCCGGTGTTGAATTCATGTTTTCAACCCAGGTTAACCGCCTGCGCGCCGAAGGCGGGCGCATTACGGGCGTAGAGGTGATTGATGCCGAAGGTGTTTTCCGTGAGGTGACGGCCGATGCCTATGTGGCGGCGCTGGGGGCATTTACGCCACACCTGGTCAACCCCGTGGGCGTACGGTGCCTGGTGTACCCGGCCAAAGGGTACTCGGCCACGTTTAAAATCATCAACCCTGACGCAGCCCCCGAAGTCAGCATCACCGATAGCGAGCACAAGGTCGTGTTCAGCCGTCTGGGCGATACCTTGCGTATGGCAGGTACCGCCGAATTGTCCGGCTATAGTCGTGCTTTAAACACAAATCGGTGTCAGAATATGGTGTCTCTGGCGAAGGGTCTATTCCCTTCCGCACTCGATTTTGATAACGTTCAGTTTTGGTCGGGCCTGCGCCCGTCTACCCCGTCTAATGTGCCACTTATCGGGCGTACAAAAATATCCAATTTGTACCTGAATACTGGTCACGGCACGCTGGGGTGGACGATGGGTGTCGGGTCTGGCAAGGTTCTTGCCGATATTATTTCAGGCCAAAAGCCCGAGCCTGATTTTCCCTTTTTAGGTTGATTCCGTTATGACGATACATCGGTTTTTTCGCGCGCCTGCTTCGTGGCGCGCGACAGCAGTTGCGGTTGCAGTATCTGTTTTGGGGGCGGGTTCAGCACACGCCGCAACAGACATCCAGGTGTGGTTTTCTTTAAATGAACATAACCACGAGGTGTTCGAAGACCTGGTCAAGAAATTCAATCGCGACCAAGACGATGTCAAGGTCAACCTGAAGTCTTTCAAGAGCCCCAAAGAAATTGAGCCCGAGCTGCTCAAGCAGGTGGGTGCTAAAGCCAAAACACCGCACCTGGTTCAAATCGACGATAATCGCGACCCCGAATCGCTGGCCAATCGCAACTACATCATGCCGTTGCATACGTTGTTGGCCAAGTACCCCATTAAAGACGCCAATTGGTTTGTCGCGCCGCAAAATCTAAGTATGCGCGACGCTAAAGGCCGCTTGCTGGCTTTCCCATACATGATCGATGTACCCGTCATGTATTACAACCACGAAGCCTTTAAAAAGGCCGGCTTGCAGCCCGCAGTGCCGGATCGTTCCTGGATGGGCCTGCAAGATCAGTTGGTCGAGCTGGCCAATAAGGCCACACGCTATTGCCCGGCAACCACCGACCAGTCGGTCTCGGTCAACCTTGAGAACCTGGCGGCTGTAAACAACCAGTTCTTTACAGCGGGTGACAACGGCACAAAAGGCGTGCCTTCGTTCTCATTCGACATCACGTTTGTGCGACATTTGTCGCTCATGATCAGCTGGGTGCGTACCGAGTTGCTGGTGAACCCGGGCGCCGACCCCAAAGCGATTGACCGCTTTGCCAACAACGAGTGCTCGATCCTGATGTCCGAGTCCAGCAATATGGGGCGGTTTATCGACACGCGCGCCCTGAGCTTTGGCGTTGTCGGCTTGCCGTATTACCCGCAGGTTACCAAGCAGCCCGGCAATCCATTTCTTGACGGTACGGGCTTGTGGGCAACGTCTGGTCACGCCGACGCCGAGAACAAAGCCACGGCACAGTTTCTGGCGTGGTTGACGCGCCCCGATAACGCAGCAACCTGGTACCAAAAAACGGGTTTCTTGCCGTTAACCCAGCAAGCATTTGCTGCAACGGGGGACGACTACTATAAAAACCTGGGCGACTGGAAGGGCCTTGTTGCGGTTTATGCCAAGCCACCGACACAAACCGCACGTGGATTCAAGATCAACAATTACCCCGAAATCCGCGAAATGTTCCATCGCAAATTGCAGGAAGCACTCCAGGGCAATAATCCAGCAGTAACGACTTTGACCGCAGCATCTTCCGAAGCGGCTCAAATCATGAAAAGCAAGTAATCAGGGCAGGGCACCTTAGGGTGCTGGCCCAGTATTGACACCCCCCGTTGTTTTGGTAGCGGGGGGTGTTTTTTTGTATTTGATCTTTTTGCGTGAAATTTTATTGAGGTTCTTGCTTAGCAGTAAATTTTTATGCTATAGTTTTGGTCTTCAAGTGTGGCGCATTAGCTCAGCCGGTTAGAGCGACGGAATCATAATCCGCAGGTCCCCTGTTCGAATCAGGGATGCGCCACCAGAGTTTCCCTTGTTTATCAAGACGCTAACGCCACCCTCGCCGGTGGCGTTTTTGTTTTCTGGTGTCCCGTGTGACCAAAACGTGACCGCGTTTGCGAAGGGTGCTAGGTGCGTGGTGTGCTTGGCGTCGGGTGTTTCGATAATCTCCGGTACCGACAGGCTGTTGTAAAAGCGTGTGCCCAGGTCGTAGCGTTTGACCGGCGCAAATGGGCCCGAATCGACCACGCCAACGTAATTCGACGTGTCGCTAGCATCTTTTTTGGTTTTCATAGGGTTATCCATTAGGTTATTCACAGTTTGTGTGGATAAGTTGGATTACTTCAGGCGGTGCATCTGTCGGCTAACAATTCCATCAGGCAGGTTGCTGTCTCCGATCGATTCAAGGAATGGCGTTTCGCCGCCGTTATTCGCCATCCCGGATCAGCGTAACCGCGACATCGATGGTTACATTGGCGCCATCAAGCATTACGTCGACGGCATTCGCTAAAGCGCTGGTCGTAGACGACAAAATTTTCAGACTTTGGACGCTGGATGACTGCCTAGATATCAAAGGTTAAGGCTTGGTTGTTGTGGAGATCGGTTGATGAATACCCGAATCAAGGCCCTGCCAAAAGAATTCAAGGCCAAGCCCCACCCGCTAGGGCAGGACATTAGCCAGGCACAGCCTTCGGTAAAAACAATGAAATGCATTGGAAACGGCCAGGAGCGCAAACACGGATTTGGAAGGGGTGCGTAATGGACTTGCCAAAATGGATGATGCGAGATCCGTCAGCCGTTGCCGAGCGCCTCGAGGAAATGCGCCAACGCCAAGTGGATCTATTCAAAGAAGGTCGATAAGCTGAGGCTGCGCGCAAGTTGAAAGCGTTGTTTAAGGAGTCGCCAGATGAGTCAGACAACAGGTAGAACACTGACTGCCGACGATATCCTCTGGCATTGGGTGCGCTGGTGCTGGTCAGGCGAGACCGTGGGGAATATGGCCAGGTAAGTGTCATGGGAAGACGATTACAGGCCCATCCAGATCGATCATGCGATGATCGTAGGGGGCATGCACAAGCGGCTTCCCCATCACGAGGGCATGGTCATTAGCGCCGAATTTCCTCAGAAGAAAGGCATGTTCGGCGGCTTGGCATCAGATGCCCGCCAATTGGCCGCACGCCGCTGGATCTACGTAATTACTGGCGTGAATTTGTCTGATAATGAATGCAAGTTGTACTTGGGCCTGTTCAAAGACCGCGTTCAAAGGAGGTTTGCTTGAAGTACGTGAAAGAGGTGATTGATCTGCTGGCGGCGTATCCCGGGCGTGAGTTCAGGATGATTCAGATTGTGTGCCATGTCGGTAATGGAGCTCCACGAACCCCAACCGAGCGCGACCGCCTTCGCAAGGGCATTATGAGGGTAATTGACTCATTGGAAGAGCAGGGCGTCGTTGTCCGTGTCGCTGAGACGGCCGCTCGTGGCTGTCATCATGCCTACACATGGAAAGTGAGACATGGAGCGCTTGGAAAGTGGGACGCCAAGTGTGACAATACGTCCAGGGCTATTGCGCCTTGAGAAAACCGACCCCGCACGTGGCGGGGTTTTTGCATTTGCACGGTGCTCGAGCGGTTTAAGGATGGCACCGCTACAAGATTCCGTGTGGCGCTGCAGCCTTTGCCCCCCCCGGGCTCATTGATCTGGCTGGGGCTCATTCTTTTGTTGAGTCCAGTATGGGCCGAGACGCAAACATCGATTGCTGGGGCGGATGACCTTCATGCTGTCTTACAGCTACGCCCAGGAGCGCCTTACTCTTGGTTGTTGCGCCCACGGCGAGCCTCTGACTATGGTCGAGGGTCGGGATTAGAGCGTCGCGAAAGGGGCGGCGTTGGCGAATCCGGTGATGAGTTCGTACTTGTATGCTGTGGGACTAGGATGGCTGATTGGGGTTGGGGCTCTTTGGGCTTGATAGATGAAAACAGCATGGCACTGCCAGCTATTAGTGCTAAAAATGCGATGAGTTGCCACAAAAAATATTGAAATGGCAAGGTGAAACATGGGAGCTCGTCTACATCATCGCATCGTGCGTTGAAGCGTTTTGCGATCTTATTGGCAAGATTTCGAGGATGGTTCGCAAGAAGCTCTGTAGGGCCCAATAATACGAAAAGAGCGCCGCCAAGAACTATAAAGGCGTAGAGTCCATTTTCGTAAAACTCCGTCTTGAACCAGAGCATCGTCAATAGCCCATCTAGTTTTGGCTTGGCTAGGTGGATCCTGTCTTGAGCTAGTAGGGTTACTCCAGCCCCAATAGCTGCAGTGGTCGTAATGCGCAGATAGTTGGTGAGTTGATCGTGCCTGTCGATGGTTTTGTTAAAAAGAGCGATCCATACGTGTACGACCTGCTCTCGAACTGGCGCGGGTACGTCGTAGGTATCGCGCGATTCGCGAAAGAACCTCTTTCGATGGAGCGCAACACCTTTGGTAATTGCATACGCAATGCAGAAGAGAGAAATTGCGAGCAGAAACAGCGCAATACTTATCGCCCATTCATACGAGGTCATGGGGAATCACCAGAGCCTAGAATCCCTCGTTATAACGCTTCTGACTCGAGCGTAATGAAAAGAATAACAGGCTATCTGACGCGTAACTCCGCCACAAGGGGCGATTTTTCATTTGCGATGCAGAAATGACTACCAGGCGGTCGCATTTATCCGAGCATCTGCTTGAATCGCTTTATACGACTCTGCCGCCTGCACCAGATCTTGCTGATTGGGTAAAAGTCACGATCTTGGCTGATGACGGGCCATTGCATAACCCAGACCACGCTCACCTGATTGAAGCCGATTTTTGTTTTCTATGGGCTCTCGGGGCATTCAACGAGCAAGGCCGTACCGTAGTTGGCCAGGCCGAACAGGTGTTGTCTCGCGCCGGGGGGCGGGCAAAAAGCCCGCCAGCTAATCAAGCTTCGCGGGCTCTTTGTTCTTGTTCTGCAGGATCATCTTTACTCCCCTCCCACTGAGTATACGGATTTGCGGGGCGACTCTTTGACGCTCCCTCTTTTACCGCTGGCCTTGAGTTGCACATTGCGTTTGTCCTGACTCCATCTTGCGGCATGCGGTAGCGCCATTTCCGTCAAACTGAATTTGGGTGCGACCTGTCGATGTATTGGTATTGCTGTTACGTTGTGAGCGAGTAGTGCTGTTACGCATTTCCTGACTTTGCATTTGAGTGCGTAACGAATCTGCCTTTGCCTCTTGTTCCTTGCGCGTGGCGTCTGATAGGGCCCTATTGAATTTCTTGCTGAATTCAGAGTCTCGTGCGGACTTCTCCTGAGGTGATTGCTGAGCACTTGGTGCTGTCACGTTGTGTGACGAGTCGCCATTAGTCGCTCGTAGATTCTTGAAGTCGTCCCTAGAGAGTGAGTACTGCGCCTGAGCAACATTGCAGGCCTGAATACCAAGGCTGAGTAGCCCGATTAGGGCAAAATTTCTTGTATTCACGTGTTCTCCTATATTTACTCTTCCTCGGAATTTAACAAACACCTGTCCTTCGGGCGGCTTTTTACTGGAAAAGACAAATGAAGCAACCTGACTGGGGGCTATCGAACGCGCCTACCGTGCGGGTAGATCATCCCGGGCACGAGTTCAGGATGATTCAGATCTTGCGACATGTCTGTAATGGTACACAACGAACCCCAACCGAGCGCGATTGCCTTCGCAAACAATTGACTCGTTTGGAAGAGCAGGACGTCGTTGCCCGTGTTACTGAGACTGCCTTGTGTGGCTCCCGCCGTTCCTAAACATGGAAAGTGGGACGCCAAGTGTGGGGGGTACTTTTCGCCTTATTACAAAGCTTGAGGCTCATTTAAGGGCAGATATCTCAATATCTCGTATTGTTGCGGATCTAGGGCTGTCAACATTGAGTACTTGGATAGCAATTCACCAAATTTAGCGCCATCCTCGGTGAGTCCATTTGCATAAAGTATCAGAGCTTCGGCCTCTGTTAGGCGAGCTTTTATTATGCTTATGTAATGTTTTTTGTCTTTCTCACTGAGTAACTCATGTTGGTCAATCCACCGAACAAGCCCGTATAGCGTACGCAGCCCCACTCTAAGAGAGCCTAAGTCTGAATGGTAGATGGCAAGCCAAGACGAAATGAAAATATTCTTGAGATTGGTTCTATGCGGCTCAGTATGTGGGTTAGGCGTAGATCGCAGGGCATCGTTAATGCATAGGTTACATCCTTGAGTGCCTAATACCTGCGCCATGCGTTTGAGCGCGTGGGTTGACGTCAAAACTTTTCCATGAGGGACTAAGGTAGGCTCAGGTGAATGAATCGTCGTTCCCCCGCTGAAGCTTATTTGATCGAGTGTTTTCTGATAGTGACCAAGCCAAGTAAAAAACGATTGTTCGAACGATTGCTTCATTAGAATTTGGTTTTGCTCTGCAAGCTCTTTGGCGGATTGCGCTAAGTGTTCTCGCTGCTCTCGCAGTTCGGTTCTTTGCAGATTCAGTGTTATGACCAGTAAGACGATGGTCGCCAGTCCTACGATTGGCCCTATAGTCCCACCAAGGTAATCGCCGAACTGAGCCCAATATGCAGGATCTTTTGAAAGGGAGAATCCTTGCATGACGCCGAACCAAATGCCATAAGCAGATAGTGCCAAAATAAATGCGCCTATTACTAATTTGACATACGTAGTCGTGTCGGCTGTTAGTCCACCCATTTTCTCCGTACTGTTATCTTTTGTGTCTTTATCTGTTGACATCGTCTAGTCATCCATTGTTATGGGGCTGTAGTTTTCTGGGCACAATGGCTCTCTATTAGGTTGTGTCTCACCGAGTCAGTCTTAAAGTTGAAAGTCGCCCATGTCGGCTGAGTTCAGAGAGTATGGGCTTTACTTGATATCGGAAGTTGTCTGTATACGCATGACGACTTGGCCTTCGGGTCTATACCGCTCGGATTGAGCGCGACTGTGCGCACGGTCGATAGCGCGGCCCTCGATCAAGGGAAAAATCGTTCAACTGAGTCGTCAGCCGTATGACGATCAAATTACTCATTCGCATACTTGATCATTCGCACCAACTCATTAACCCTATCTTTCAAATCTAACATCGTAAAGTCAGGGGGAGACAGGCAGGCGTGCTTGGCAACTTTTATCTTATCCGCGTTCTCATTGATGCCAGCCGTTGAGCTTTTTCGAGATGTCGCACTTTTTTCAAAACGCAGGATGTGGTCGTATCTACCCGTCGCGCAAAGCCCCCCTCTGTCACACTAGTTGTCCGGTTGTTTGATTTCATTTTTTATAAACTCAAGGGGCGGATGGAGTGCTGCAATGCCATCCTACAGTGCCGAGCTTAAGGCTCAACTCGTCAAAAAGATGATGCCACCGCACAATCA